>JAZSES010000048.1:0-25663 GCA_045531805.1 Candidatus Limenecus sp.
GGCAAGACCTGTTGATTCAAAAGAAAGCTTGGCTCAAGTTGCAGCAATTTCTGCTGGCAACAACTCTATGATTGGTGATTTAATTGCTGATGCAATGGAAAGAGTTGGTACTGATGGTGTTATCACAGTAGAAGAATCAAAATCTTTCGGTACAAACTTGAAAGTTGTTGAAGGTATGCAATTCGATAAAGGTTACATTTCACCATATTTTGTAACTGACCCAGAAAGAATGGAAGCTGTACTTGAAGAAGCTTATGTTCTTTGCGTAAACAAAAAAGTAAACTTGATTTCTGACCTTGTGCCAATTTTGGAACAAGTTGCTCGTGACGGTCGTTCACTATTGATTATTGCAGAAGATGTTGAAGGTGAAGCTCTTGCTACTCTAGTTGTAAACACAATGAGAAAAGTTTTGAGAGCAGTAGCCGTAAAAGCTCCTGGTTTTGGCGACAGAAGAAAAGCAATGTTGGAAGACATCGCAATTCTTACTGGCGGTGAAATGTTTACAGAAGAACTTGGTATCAAATTAGAAAACATTACAGTTCAAATGCTTGGTAGAGCAAAACGCGTTACTGTAACAAAAGACAATACAACTATTGTTGTTGGCGATGAAACAAAAGAAAGAGTAGCTGAAAGAGTTAGATTAATCAAAAAACAAATTGAACAATCTGATTCTGAATATGATAAAGAAAAACTACAAGAAAGATTGGCAAAACTTTCTGGTGGCGTTGCAGTGATTGAAGTTGGTGCTGCTTCAGAAGTTGAACTTAAAGAAAGAAAACTAAGAATTGAAGATGCTCTAAACGCAACTAGAGCCGCAAAAGAAGAAGGTATTGTTCCTGGTGGTGGTGTTGCACTTATCAGAGTAATGCAAGAAATGGCAAAAAATCTTGATACATCTTCTTATTCATCAGATGATGAAAAAGTAGGTTATAGAATACTTCTAGATGCTCTTCACATTCCTTTGAAACAAATTGCAGATAATGCTGGTGAAAAAGGCGATGTTATTGTTGAAGAAGTTAAAAAACTTCCTGAAACAGAAGGCTTTGATGCTTTGACAAATGAATACGTTGATATGTTCAAAGCTGGTATTGTAGACCCTGCAAAAGTAACTCGTTCAGTATTGGAAAATGCAGTATCAGTAGCTTCAATGCTTTTGACAACAGAAGCTGCAGTTGTTGATATTCCATCAAAAGAACCTGCTCCAGCAATGCCTCCAATGGGTGGTATGGGCGGTATGATGTAATTCTCGTCAACTTAAACAATAATAAAAAACAGGTTTGCTAAAAATTAGTAGACCTGTTTTTATTTGTACATAGTATAATATTTGTATGCTAAATAATGTAAAAAATTTTCTTAAAAAACATAATTTACTTTCAGCCGAAAAAGTTTTTGTTGTAGGATTTTCAGGAGGATTTGATTCCATGACACTTCTTGATATTCTACGCAGAATATCTGAAAAGGTCGGCTTTAAACTTGTTGCTATTCATTTGAACCATAATTGGCGTGAGATGGAAGCAAAATTTGAACAAGAAAATTGCGAAATTTATTGTAGAAACAACAATATAGAGTTTTATGCAGAAACTCTTTCTAGTGATGTTCCAAAAACAGAAACAGCTGCTCGTGAAGCTCGTCAAAAGTTTTTTCAAAAATATTACAAAAAACTCAATGCTGATGCACTATTTTTAGCCCATACAAAATCTGACAATACAGAAACAATCCTTTATCGATTAACAAAAGGTACTGGTGTAAAAGGATTGTGTGGTATTTTAGAATCATCAAAAATTGGTTCTTGCAAAGTCTATAGACCACTTATGGATTTTTCAAGACAAGACATTCTTAAATATTGTGCAGCAAATAGACTTGCTGCAAACAATGATTCTAGCAATTTTAATACAAGATATGCGAGAAATTTTATCAGACATCAAATAATTTCTGAACTCAAAACAATAAATCCCAAAATTGATGATGTGTTTTCAACGCTATCTCAAATTGCAATTTCAGAACAAAATATTATCAAAGAATACCTGAACAACATAAAAAAAGATATAGACAAAAATGGTTGCATAGATACGCAAAAATTTGTTGCTCTGTCAAAAGATGTTCAAAACAAGCTGATTTTGGATTATATGATAGAAAATGAACTTGAATATGATTCCAAAAGGGTTGAAGAAATTTATACTTTTATCAATAAATCAGCAAAATATAAATCAGGTAAAACATTGTCACTAACAAAGGATCTTTGGCTTTTTGTGTCAAAGGAAAAAATTTGTACGATTAATGACCTTGAGCCAGAAAAAATTACAGAAGAAATAAAAATCCAAAGTTGTGGTACTTACAAATTCCACGATAAAACTCTAAAAATTGAGAGATTTACTGGCACTTTGAAACCTGAATTTCCACACAACAAAGAGAAAAAAGCATACGTTTATCTCAACAATTCATTTGATTTGACTTTGAGAACTCGTACACACGGTGATATGATTCAGCCATTTGGAATGACTGGCTCTATGAAGCTAAAAAAACTTTTTATAAATAAAGGTGTAGAAAAATTCCAAAGAGATGATGTTCTTTTATTGTGCCAAGATAAGGAAGTTCTTTGGGCGGCAGGAGTTTGCTTGAGTGAAAAACTTAGAGCAAAAGAATTGCCTACACATATTTTGACAATAAACTAAAATTTGTTTTATAAAAACTCGCTAATAATATTGATTTACGAGACAAAGAATCTAATCTAGTGTCGCAATTGCTGCCGGCTCAACGCAGCCAGCAATTACTCACCTTTTCAAAACGCCACTCCAAAAATTCGTTCACGTCACTTTGTTCCTTATCACGAATTTTTCTCGGACAACTTACCTTGAAAAGAATTCCTTTTTTCTAGTTCATCGTCAATCCTATTTAATATTTCAAATTTTTTGTTTAACCACGCTGGAGCCACTTTTATAGCTTGCAATCCATTCCCACCAAGCCTGTGTATTGTAGTTTTTTGTGGTAAAACTTCTAAACAATCACAAGCAAGACTGATATATTCATCTTTTTCCATCAAAGTAATTTTGTTCTGTTCATACATTTCAAACAATTTTGTATTTGGGAAAATACAAAGGCAATGAAATTTAACCCCATCAACACCAAGATTTGCAAGTGTTTTTATGGTTTGCAACATTTCTTCTCTTGTTTCATTTGGCAACCCCAAAATAACATGTACTCCTACATTTATTCCTCGTTCTTTTGTAGCTTTGTAAGCTTTTAAAAACGTTTCAAAATTATGTCCACGATTTATAAACTGTAAAGTTTTGTCATGCATTGACTGCAAACCATACTCAACCCAAGTTTCATGAGTTTTTGTATAAGATGCTATCAAATCTAACTTTGCCTCGTCAACACAATCGGGTCTTGTTCCAATTGAAATACCTACAACATCCTCGTGACAAAGTGATGCGTTATAAATTTCTTTTAACTCATCTACAGGCTTGTAAGTATTTGAGTAAGCCTGAAAATAAGCCATAAATTTTTGTGCTTTAAATCTTTTTGACAAGTTTTCTACACCTGTCAAAACTTGTTGTTGAACGGTTAATTCTGCACTATGCGCACGAGAAAAGCTACCACCATCGTCACAAAAAATACACCCACCAGAAGAGATTGTACCATCTCTATTTGGACAGCAAAAACCGGCATCAAGCGTGATTTTATACACCTTTTTGCCGAATTTTGTTTTTAAATATTCACTAAATTGATAGTATCTCTTGTTCGTAACAGGACGTGGAAAAAAGTTATCCTCGTCATTTACTTCAGAAAAATCCATATTTTATTGTTCGCTAGAGTCTTCTGGAAGTACTGGATACAAATAGTGTTCGCCACATTTTGGACATACAACTTCTTGTTGTTTGCCATCTTCCAAAATAGCAACTTCAAAAAGTTCTCTACAACTTGATTGTACACATCTTATCGCCCATGATGGTCTAACTATTCTTGCCATAATTCATTTCTCCATTTTCTTTTGACACAATTTTATCATATTTTGAAGTTTTAATCTATAAACCTAAAAAATTCAAAATCAAACTCTATAACAATTTAATTATCTCATCCAAATCAATTTTTAAACAGTCTAAAGAATCACAAGTTGTCTGTCTTTTATCCCACAAACAAGGTCTACAATCGCATTTGTTTTTTATTGCAATGAATTTTTCATTGTTTGGTATAAGCTTTTTCTCATCTGTTGGACCGAATAAAGCCAGAGTTCTTGTTCCTACGCCAACTCCTATATGCATTGGTGCAGAGTCAGAACAAATTAGTATCTCTGCTCTTTTTGTTATGCGAGCCAAATCCATAATGTTCTTTGTCGTACCATAAAGATTTTCAAAATTAGGTCTATCTCCAATGATTTCAACAATCTTTTCTATACAATCTTTGTCATCAGGACCACCAATTAAATAAACTTTTTTACCTGTGTTTATAACTTTTTCGACCAATTCGGCCCAAATTTGAGGAGTCCAAGTTTTTACCATATTTTTAGAAATACTCATCTTGCTAACCCCAGGGTGAATTAATACAGAATTAACTTCTTTTTCAATATCTCCAGCCTCAATTTCTGGCAATTCTGTTTTATGGTCAGTAACAGGTGTAACCAATTCATGATACATTGCAGAAGCATAACGCTTATTGTCTAACTTAACAGCTTTCGTAAGTAAAATTTTACTCAAAAATCCACTATCAAAACCGTATCGGTAAGTTATTCCTGTCAAAAATAAAAGGATTGGGATTAATTTGTTTCCACCAGATGAAAACACCATATCAAACCTGCCAAAACGAGCTTTCAAAACCATTTTTAAAAGCTCAAAATATTTGTGCTTACCTTTTACATCGACACACATAACTTCATTAACTAAGTCGGATAAATCTTTTATCGACTTACTACGAGGCTCTAAAGCTAGAGTTATTTTAGCGTTTGGGTATTCTTTTTTTAAACTTGCTAATGCAGGCAAAAAAAGGATTTCATCTCCAATCCCGCCAAAATTTATTGCTAAAATCTTTTTTGGCTCTCTCATTTTCACACTTCCATTCACAAAAATACTGTGCAAAATTAATTCCGCACAAAACTACTATTTAAATTTCCCAAATCAAAAACTAGAATGGTTTTGTTTGATTCAATTTGTTTCTGAGTTCTCTAAATCTAGCAATATCTTCTTGAGCTTTTGAAGACTCTTTGAACACAACTTGAGAAGATGGGTGAACCATCAAAACATAATCCATGTGAATTTCTAAGAAATTATATCTTCTTGGTGGTTGGTTTGTATTGCGAGGATATATCTCAACATTAGTTACAGCCAAAAATCTTCTTTCCTTGTCGTTCAAAAGGTCAGTCAACTCTCTGTTTGTGTTTGTATATTTAGAAACATGCACTGTACCTTTAATATCGTGGTCTACAGTCAAAATGCATACTTCTATAGGAATTGTATCGTTATGTTTTGCCATTTGTTCACCTAAAAATTATATCATGCCATCCTTACCATCATAGAAACACAGATAGCTTACGTAGAATTATATTATATTTCCAAGCATATATCAACAAAATAAAAATGGGACAATTACTTGTCCCATTTTTAAAACTAAATTTGCAACAAAGATTAGCCTCTGATGCCCAATGCTTTAATAAGATCTCTGTATTTTTGAAGATCTTGTTTTTTAACATAAGCCAAAAGTCTTTTTCTTTGACCAACCATCATCAAAAGACCTCTTCTACCTTGGAAGTCTTTTTTGTTAACTTTCAAGTGTTCAGTAAGTTCTGTAATTTTTTGGGTTAAAAGTGCGATTTGAACTTCTGCTGAACCTGAGTCTTTAGCATCTTTGCCGAATTTTTTGATGATTTCTGCTTTTTCTTCTTTTGCCAAATTTATTGCCATTTTGTTTTTCCTTTTTCTATTTTAGTAAGTTTAAGTTGGTGGCGTAAACTCAATAAAATAAATTATTTGTTCCTAAATAATAACATCTCAAAACCTTTAGTCAACCATGATAGCGGGATTTTGTTCATATTTTTCAACATGTTTTATTCAGAACACCACCGTAAAAAAGTTTAATGGCACATTTTTCAATGCGCCATTAGTTGTTATTAATGTTATCACTATTTATGTAGCTTTTTTATTGTTTCTTGAGCTTTTTCAACTGTTTCTTGAATAAAAGTTTTTGAAGTTTCATAGGCTTTTTCGCCAACTTCTTTTGCTTTTGAACTAAATTCAGCAGTTTTTTCAACCACTGTATCTTTCACTTCTCGCATTGTTTCACACATTTCTTGACCATGTTCAAAAGCTTTATCTTTATATTCTTTTGCTTTTTGTGCAACATCATCTTTCAAGCCTGATGCTTTTTCGCCAATATTTTTTGCTGTTTCTGTAAGTTTTTCTTTAGCTTGGCTAGCCTTTCCAGAAAGTCCATTAAAAAATGTCTTTATTGCTTTAAAAACGGGTAAATTTAAAATTTTACCTCTAAACATATAACCTACAATTAGCAACGCTGCTGTTGTACCTACACTAATTGCAATACCTGCGGCTGTTCTATTTTTAAATTCATCAGGTTCTCTTTTTGCGCCAAAACTTTGGGTTTTGTTTGGGTTAGTTTTTGTGTACTGATTGTGGGGTTTTAAGCTTACCGCTCCAAGTGACATAGTATATATCTCCTTTAAAAAACACTTATGATTCAACAACAGAAAAACAGCTAAAAAATAAAAATTGCCATACAAGTACATTAGTTCATAACAATTGTTTACAAAATGAATAGCTCATAATGATAATTGATTCTAAAAAAAAGGGCAAAACTACTTTATATCCCTAGTCACGCCCCTAATAAATGGTAAGATAAAATTGTTTTTATTCTGTTTATGCAGAACTAATTATGTTAAATATAATCAAGTAATGATTGGTTAGAAATTATTGAATAAGCTTGCATCGAAGCTTGATAAGATTGATTTTGTTTCATAAGCTCAGAAATAGCCGACACCATATCAACCTCAGAAATCTGTGCCACTCTAGACGTAAGCGTCAATTCATTACTATCCAAAATTTCCGTTGTCATATTTAATCTAGATACAGTAGTACTATGAACAGATTGAATTTCAGATACATGTTTTATCGAATCCTGAATATCACCAATCATCTCACTAACTGCTTCATGATCAGCAGGTTCTGTTTTCATAATTTTATTCAAATCACCTAAGACTTTAAATAAACCAAAACTCACATCTGGATCATCAGGATTGTTGGCATCATACATACCAAAAATGGTATCACCAGCACTATTCAATTCAACCTTTGAACCTTCAGAAATTTCAAGAGTTCTTTCATAACCAGTACTATTATCCGCAGTAATACCCTCATATGAAATACTTCCATCATCATTCAAAACAAAAGGTGCTGTAGTAATATTTGTACCAGCAAAAAGATATTTGTTGTCATACTGAGTATTTGCCAAATTTACAATACTTTTTGTTAGTTCTTCAATCTCAGCCTGACAAGCTTTAAATCCAGTTTCACCACTTGTTGAACTGGCAGCTTGAATGGCAAGTTCATTAATTCTATTCATTTTTTCATAAATTGTAGAAAAAACTTCATCTTGTGCATTAATCTGAGTTTTTGCCCTTTCAACATTTTTTGCATAAGTTTCAATTTCAGACAATTGTTTTCTCATACGTACCAAATCAGCCGCATCAATAGGATTTTCAGAAATATCTGTAATATTTTGATTTGTTTGAATTTTGTTATACAACTTGTACAAATCATTTTGCTGAGTGGACAAGGTTTGTATAAAACTTTGTGGTGAAAAAACTGCTGATTTTATCATAATTTTCCTCTAATTATTTCCCAAGATTCACAATAAGTTGCATTAGCTCATTTGCAACACTTACTATCCTTGCTGAAGCCTCATAAGAACGCTGAAATCTAATCAGGTCAGATAATTCTTCGTTCAAATCTACACCATAAAGGGCATCTCTTTGAGCACTTGCCTGTTCTGTAACTGCATCTTGTGCATCTTTAGCACTTTGAATATTTGCAATATCAGAACCTGCTTTTGAAACAATACTTGCCAAAAAGTCTGTCAAGCTCATACCTTCTCCAGGTGGGTCAGTTATACTCAAAGCAGTAAGTTTACCTGATGAAAGCTTATTGAACAAGTCCATGTTTTTTGTATTACCAACGGCTCTATCATCATAATCTGCTGCAGCTATATCCATCCTTGCAGTAGCAACCAAAGTAGGATCTTTTACAACAGCCGTATTTATTGTTATATTACCTGCATTAAAATTAGCTGAACCATCTTTTGTTACAAACAAAGGTGTTTTAGATTCCAACAACGTACCGTCAGGCCCGATATACAAAGGTGTACCTGTTGCATCTGCCTGAGTTTGAATTCTATTCATTTCTTCAGCAAAAGCACTAGCTAACTGATTTAAATCATTAAGAATAGACTGGTAACCAAACGATTCTGATGAACCAGCTTGCAAAATTGCACCGATACCACTTTCTGCAAAATCTTTCGTTGCATCTTCAACTCTGATATTGCCTTCTTTGTCAACAATTTGCATTTTTACAGGATTGTCAGGATCATCTGTTTGGAGAGCAACTATATCAAGCTTTTTCTCTCCACCTTGCACAACTCTTTGGTCACCAATACGCAAATCGACAGTACCATTCGTATTCATGGTGACATCTAGTGGAATCATTTCTGAGAGCTCATCCAAAATTCTATCTCTTTTATCGGCCAAATCACTAGATAAGCTACCAGAATGACAAGTACCTTGAATAGTAGCATTTATTTGTGCAAGCTCTTCAAGTTTTTTATTCAACTCGTCAGTTTTTTGAACAAGTTGTGAATTATTAAAACTATCAGAATCACCAGGTAAACCTATGGCCTGAGAAATAAATCCATTAATTTTCTTGGACATTCCATTCAAAAAATCAGAAACATTCTGAGCAGCATTTACAAATGCAATTTTATATGCATTATTTGTTGGATCACTACTCAAAGCTTGAGATGCAGCAAAAAAGTCTGACAATTTTGCCTGCAAACCTTGTTCACTCAACTCATCATTTAAAAGGTTTTCAATATTATCTGTCATACCACCAATCTGATTGTAATAGCCAGACGCAGTATTTTGCCCTCTAAAATAATTATCAATCCATTGTTCACGTTTGTTAGAAATTCCAACAATTTCAGCTCCATGACCAATCAACAACTTGCCATTACTTGAACACCAATTAAAACAATCATAAGCAGGAAGTGCTGCAAAATCTACTTTTTGTTTAGTATACCCTTCTGTGTTCAAGTTAGCGATGTTGTTACTAACAACATTAAGTGCAACCTGATTATTATTTACAGATTGTACACCTATATTCATAATTCCATTTAATGTTGATGCCATTAAAAATTCCTTTTTGCTTATGCTTCTTCAATAATTGAGGACATTTCCAATTGATCTTTAGTGATATTGCGTCCTCTTTGGTTGTATTCGTTAGTAACAGGTTTCAAACCTTTTACAATAATCTCAAGAGTCTTGTTAGTAACGTGCATACCATGTTTTAGTAATTCAATATTAGTTTTTTCAAGTTCAAAGATTTTTTTCGCAAGTTCATTTACTTTTGCTTTTTTTACTTCAAACTTTTGTGCCGCCTCCTCATCACATTCTTTGACCTTGTTGATAATATCAGTCATTGAAAAATTTGGTATATTTAAAGCTGTAGACATCTCTTTTCTTGCATCTGCACAAGAAGTGATGTTTTTGTAAGTATCCATAATTTGTTCATCAATTTTGTGCAAATCACTGGCTTTGCCATGTATAAGCATCTCTTTCTTATCAGTATACAGTTTTTCTATATTTTTATATCCGCTAATTTCAGTATCTATAATGTTTTCAAGTCTATCAATTTGTTCTTTTATCATATCGCTCTCCCCTTTTGTTAATCATTAAAGGTGTTATTATGCCAAATACTCTACTATTACGCTACGACCATAGCTCAAGCCATATTTGATGTCTTCTTCGGTAAGATTTTCTTCACCAGCCATCTGTGCAAATTTTCTGATTTCGCTAACGTTTTGAGATTTTAAAATACTATCATCATTAATTTCTATACCATCAGTTGTAAAAGGTTCTTCAACTTGAGGTTTAGTTACTGTGGCATTTTTAAATGCATTAACCGCACTAAAACGTTGAATTGCACTGATGTTTGCCATTGGGTTTGCTGAATTTACTGATGATAACATTTTTTACTATTTCTCCTCATTGACGTTTTTTTATTTTGACGCATACTCTTTTGACGCTTGTACTGCAGAAAGGCTAACTTGTGCCGTTTCATCTTGCTCTTTTGGCAAGTATCTTTCCATTTGTGAATAAATTTGTTGTGCAAAACCAACAGAAGTTCTTGGATTTTTTGCAATATCACGACCTACTTCGTCATAAATAAATGATTTAAATTTGTCCATATACTTGTCATCATTACCAAAAATACCGCCTTCTTTGTCTACGGTTTTGTCCATAGTGTTTAGCATTTTTGTAATAAATATAGCTTCAAATTCTTTTGAAACTTTTTGCAACTGAGCTTTTGGTGACTTCATTGTTTTGATGTTACCAAGGCGTTGAACATCGAAGTTAACCAAATCAGGTGATAAATTTGCTGTTTTTGCTGAGATTGCTGTCATTTTTATCTTTCCTAAATTACCTGAATTTCTGCCTGTAAACTACCTGCTTCTCTAAGAGCTTGCATTATTGAGATAAGGTCAATTGGCGCAACACCGATTGTATTCAATGCCCTTACTAAGTCATTGAGCGTGCTATTAGCTGCCATTGTAACCAAGCTACCTGTACCTTTGTTTACAGAGATTGAACTGTTTGCAAGGTCAGTCGTAGTGCCACCTGAGAAAGATTCAGGTTGTGAAACTTGGTTTGTTGTTTGAACAGTAACTGTAATATTACCGTGTGCTACTGCTGCAGGTAGAAGTTTTACTTCACTACCAATAACAATTGTTCCTGTTCTTTCATTTACAACAACTTTTGCTTTATCTTTTGTTGCATCTACTGTCATGTTTTCAAGAATTGAAAGAAAAACAATTCTGTCGTTCAAAAATTTTGCAGGGATTGAAACTCTAATGCTTGCACCGTCAACGGCTTTTGCATTAGTAACGTTTCTGCAAATTGTATCAGCAACTCTTGTTGCCATTGTGTAATCTGATTTATCCAAAAGTAATGTCAAAGAATCTTCATCACCAATGGTAGTGTTGATATCTCTTTCTACAATACCGCCTCTTGGAATTCTTCCTGTGGTAGTAATTGCAGTTCTTGTACTTGAACCATTTGAATCTTTTGAAATACCGCCTACAGAAATAGGACCTTGACCAATAGCAACAATTTCACCGTTTGGTGCTCTTAATTGTGTTTGGACAAGAACACCACCCTCAAGGCTTTTGGCGTCAGCCATTGTTGAAACTGTTAAATCAATTTGGTCACCATTTTTTGCAAATGGCGGAACTGTTGCTGTAACCAAAACTGCAGCAGATGAACCTTTTTGGATATAGTTTGATTGTTCAATTACTGTACCCAAGTTTTGTAAAAGCATTTGGTTTGTAATTTGTGTAGAACGAGAGTTGTCGCCAGTACCAGGTAAACCAACTACAACACCATAACCAACAAGTTGATTGTTTCTAACACCTTTTACATGAGCGATATCTTTAATTCGAACCACTGTAGCTGTTACATCAGAAGCTATCATTCCTGCTATCATTATTATTACTGTAATTACTTTTAAAAACTTGTTCATCCTGTTTTCCCTTTTATAAACCGAAGTATCTTTTTTAGAAT
This sequence comes from Candidatus Limenecus sp., assembly GCA_045531805.1. GTDB lineage: Bacteria > Cyanobacteriota > Vampirovibrionia > Gastranaerophilales > Gastranaerophilaceae > Limenecus. The sequence continues at coordinate 11,834 of JAZSES010000048.1, forward strand.
TAGAAGAAATATCTTACTGCTCTGTTGATGATACCTTCGTTTCCAGCTCTTGAAACTGTGCCTTTTCCTGCAAGTGCAAATTGGAAGTTTGCAACGTTTCTAGAGTATACTTGACCTTTTTGGTCGATAAATCTAGGGTCTACAACCCCACTGAGAAGAAAATCAACTCTTTCATTCCCATTAACTAATGTTTTTTTGCCTTGTACCATCAAGTTTCCGTTTGGCAGTAATTGAACAACTTGAACAGTAACATAGTCATTAATACCCAATTGACGTTGATTAGAAGTTGTTGAGTCAACTGTGTTTGAACCACCAAAATTGTTGAATTGGTCATTCAATGGTTTGCCAGGCAAAATTTTGTTTATCATATTTGTAAAATTATCTACAGTATTTGCAGAACGGTCTGAGTTAAAGCTCAATGAATCGTTGAAACTGATTGTTTCTGACAAAATAATAGTAACCAAGTCGCCTACTGAACGAGCTCTCACCCCACCAAACAAAGATTTTGGTTCTGAATAATATGTTTGAGTTAAATTTAATGCATACAATGATTCAGCTTTTGCTTGTGATGCAACGTTTGCAAATAGCAACACTATTGCGAACATCATTGTTATTCTTTTTATTAAATTTTTTGTTTTTATCTTACCCATTTAAAATTTTATCTCCCCTAAATCTTTTTTAGATTTGTACAAGAACCTGATTTATTCCTGTAATCTCACCTGTATAGATTTTGTTGTACTTTTTGTTTCTTACTTGAATCATATCTCCAACATTACCTTGCATAAGAGCAACGCCATCAATTGCTACATTTAAGTTTGTTCCAGTTCTGAATGTTACTGTAACCATTGCATTTTTCACAACATCTGGTTTTGAAACAGTGTATCTTTTAGTAATCATATCTCCTGGATAGAACATTTTTGTTGCAACTAGTTCTCTTGCAATTTCGCTAGCATCAACTGTATTGTTCAAATTTCCAACTACATTCATTCTTTTGAATTCAACGGCTTGTAGTGGAATTACTTTATCTCTTTGGACTACTTGTTTGGCAACTGCAACATATTTGAAAGCTTTTGTTTCAATAGGTGCATAGTAAGTTCTTACATAATTACCATTAACGTTGATATTTATTTTTTTGAACTCTCTAGCCATAAGACCGTTTGAGCCATTAACAATTTCAACTGAAATTTTGCCGTCTGGTAGTTCAAAACTATTGATAGGCAAATTGCCAACAGAAACTTCGCAATCATCCAAATCATATTTCAACAAATCTTGTTTTGCTTGTTTTTCAACAATAGATTTAAATTGGTCAACAGAAACAGTCTGAGCAAAGCATTGTTGAGAAAAGCTTATCGCCCCGAGTATTGAAATTATTAATGCTATTTTAATTAGATTTTTCATTTTACTGTTTCTATTAACTTATGGTTTTACTAGTTAGCTATTTGATTTGTTGTTCTAAGAATGTCTGAAGCCGCTGTGATTATTTTTGAGTTTGTTTCAAAAGCTCGTTCTGCTTTGATAAGGTTAATCATTTCGTCAACAATTTGTACGTTAGAACCTTCCAAAAATGCTTGTTGGATAGAACCCAATCCATCTTGGTCAGGTGTACCAGGGATTGGAGTACCAGAAGCTGGTGTTTCAACATACAAGTTGTGACCGATAGAAAGCAAACCAGCTGGGTTTTGGAATCTTACAAGTTGAATTTGACCTACAATTGTTTGAGTAGTATCGTTACCAACTTTTACTGAAACGTTACCATCTGGTGTAATGTTTACCTCAGTAGTGTTCTGAGGGATTGTAATTTGCGGTTGTAATAAATAACCGTCAGAAGTACAAAGTTGACCTACTGCATCAGGTGCAAATGAACCATCTCTTGTATAAGCCAATGTACCATCTGGTCTAACTATTTGGAAAAAACCTTCACCTTCGATAGCAACATCATATTTACCGCCAGTGCTTTGCATAACGCCTGGTGTCATAATTTTTCTTGTCGCAGAAGTTTTTACACCAAGTCCGATTTCAACACCAACAGGTTGGTAAGTACCTTGTGTAATCATTGCACCTGGAGTTCTAATTGCTGTAGACAACAAATCTTGAAACTCAGCTCTTGATTTTTTAAAACCGGTTGTATTCACGTTAGCAACGTTGTTAGCTACAACGTCCAAATTGTTCTGTTGTGCTATCATACCTGTTGCTGCTGTGGTTAGTGATCTTAACATTTTATCTCTCCTGCCCTTTTAATAGCCTGTGCCTTAATTTACCATTCCTATACGTTTACTCTGCCCAAGTTTATCGCTTGTGAAAGCTGATTGGACTTTTCTTTCATAAAACTACTGAGTGTTTCATAGTTTCTTGAAACTTTGATTGAATTAATCATTTCATTGATAATGTTTGCGTTTGAAAGTTCAATTGCACCTTGTTGAATAGAAAATCTTTCTGCTCTCAACTCAGGATTTGTTGTAATGTCTTTTGGTACATACATTGATGTTCCAACTGCCATCATGTCGTCTTTGTTTGCAAAATCAAAAATACCAATTTTTTGCAAAACTTGTGCATTATCTTTTCTATTTCCAACGATTGTACCGTCTTCGTTTACTGTAAGATTTTTTTCTGAGTCAATGTTCAATTCTCTAAGATTAATTCTTATTGGTTGGTTTTGATCATCTAGAACTTGGTTTCCTTGCATATCTGTCAAAAAGAAAGCTGAATTGATGCAGAATGAACCGTTTCTTGTATAAGTAATTGTTCCATCTGGAGCTCTTAATTTGAAGAAACCATCACCTTCAATACCCAAATCCAAAGGATTATCTGTTCTAGACAATGTACCTTGTGAAAATTCGTGAACAAGTTTGTGTGTAACAGAGCCCATACTAATTTCTCCAACAATTCTACCGTCAGAATTTTTTGGATTATTTCTTTCAATAGGCTCTTCGATTAGTGCATTGTACACATTTCTGAAAGACAGACCTTCTTTCTTAAAGCCTGCAGTATTAACGTTTGCAATATTGTTTGCAGTGGAGTCTTGCAAATCAATAAGGCTCATCATACCTTTTGCTGCTATGTCTATACCTCTTGAAATCACTACTGAGCTCCTCCGCTAAATTTTTGATACATACTCATAATGTTTTTTACATAATTTTGGGTTTCTTTATATGGTGGAATTCCATTGTATTTGGCAACTGCATTTGGACCAGCATTGTAAGCGGCAAGAGCAAGTGATTTGTCTCCGCCAAATCTGTCCAATAAACCTTTAAGATATTTTGTTCCGCCTGCAATATTTTGTTCTGGGTCATAAGCATCTTTTACACCCAAAGAATTTGCAGTTGCAGGCATTAATTGCATTAATCCCATTGCACCACAGTGTGATGTTACATTAGGTTGAAATCCTGATTCTTGCTTAATCACGGCTTTTACAAAAGCACTATCTAAGCCATTTTTTGCACTATATTGTTCGATTAGACTATCAATATCATTCGTATTTGAAGAAGACTGATTTATCAAATCACTTGAGAAAATTTTATTAGAAAATGGTGTATTTTGAACTTTTTCTGACATGTTATTGTCCAAGATTTTTTGAAAATCTTGATTAGGTCTGCCATTTACAGATTCTGAACCAAAGTTAGCCAAACTGTTGAAAGTGCTTTCAATAGCCTGCATACGTCTTAGAGTAATATCTAATCCTGTAAGTTCCACTATATTTCCTACCCAAGTTTTTTATCTTACCAATTGAGGATACAGTTGTGTCCATTAATCCTCATTAATAAAATAATCTATTTAGAGTATTTTCTCATCAACCCAAGGATTGAATTTTGTTTTTGACATATTGACCATGTGGTTAATATGAAAACTCAAACATAGAAATTGTCCGAGAAAAATTCATGATAAGAAGAACTCTGTTTTGAGTTGACTGGATATCAAGTAAAAATAGAGACTCTACCGAAACAAATGTGACAATTGATTAGATATTAGATTATTGTTCTCTATCTGACACATAAATATTCTTTGCTACCAAGATTTTGCTAGCACACAAAAGTTCAAACTAAAATTGAACTAAGTATCATACAAACTAATATTTACAGCTACTTACAAATACTTTGTGCGCCAATTTTTTTGATAACATTTGTTGTTGACTTACCTTCAACAAAGCTAATAAATTCGACTCTACCACCATTTGCAATAATAGATTTTGCCTCAGGCAAAGTTTCCAAAGTATAATCAGCACCTTTTGTGTGAACATCTGGTTTAATCTCGCAAAGCAAGTTTTCTGGCGAAGATTCATCAAACATAACCACATAATCAACACACTCTAAAGCACACAAAATCTCAGCTCTATCATTTTCATTGTTGATAGGTCGGTCAGGACCTTTTATACTTCTTACAGAGCTATCTGAGTTTAAGCAAACTATCATCTTATCCGCAAAAGTTTTTGTTTTTTGTAAATATCTAACATGTCCTACATGTAAAATATCAAAACAACCGTTTGTTGTTACAACAGTATTCCCAGCAGATTTTAGCTCTGACAAAAACTCTGCCAAATCACTTCTATTTATAACTTTTCCCATTTTATTTTCCCATTCCAGTGCCTGAATTGTTGTAGGCAACATTAATTATCTCTTTAAGTTGTACAGGTTTGATGGCAAACGTACCAACTTTTCTCACTGCCGCCGCTGCAGCATAATTTGCAAGATGTAGAGCAATATTGTAGTCATAATTTGAGCCAACAAGCCCTAACCCTAAAAACGCAACAAATGAACCACCTGCACCTGTAGCATCTACAACTTCTGTAGAAAATGCATCCAAGTTAATTTCATCAGCACCATCAAAGTAATAAACACCTTTTGCACTTTGCGTGATGATTACTTTATCTGCAATTTTTCTCAACTCTTGTGCAACAACGTTTATATCTTTTGTTTTTGCAGATTTCGTAGCAATAAGCGCCTCATCCATATTAGGAATAAGAATATCTACACCATTATATTTTGAAAAATCCCGCCCCTTAGGATCCATGATAACAATTTTGTCATGGCAATTTGCAAGCTTAACTATATCCTTGATTAATTTTGGACTTAAAACACTTATTATGTAATCTGATAAAATAATTAAGTCTACATTATCGATAACTTTTTCTATGTTGGAAAAAATCTCTTTTGATAATTCATCACTAATTACATCTAAAGATTCACTATCAACACGAGCTAAATGCTTATTGTTTTGTGCAATGAGTCTTGTTTTTACTGTAGTAGGGCGAGTAGAATCTTTGATAACAAAACTGGTATCAATCTTATTTTTTTCCAATTCGTCCATCAACAAATTACTATAAATATCATTACCAATAACACCACACAAAATAGCTTTTGCACCCATAGCAGCAATATTATTCGCAACATTTGCTGCACCACCAAGCAAGTATGTTTTTCTTTTAACTTCCAGTACAGGTACAGGTGCTTCAGGAGAAAGTCTATTAGCCAACCCCCAAATATATTCATCAAGAATAATATCACCGACCACTAGTATTTTCGTATCGTTAAATTTTTCAATTAAGTCAAACAACTTGTTTTTTAAAGTTTTATCCATAAAGTATCCTTTATACTAACTGTAGCCGATTATATTCCTTTTTCATAATACCACTTTAGTTAAAGCATTAAAAGAGTTTTTAACAATAAAAAATAGTCGGAATAACATCCGACTATTTAACCTTGTATTATAATTGCTATCAACTAATAATTAACTAGCATTTAAGTATCAAATTCTACTTTGTAGGTTTTTGATCTTCTTTTACAATTGGTGCTGATTTTTGTTGTTCTTCAATTATTTTTTTCATATTTTTAGGATCAAATGATGGATCGGTATATTCAATTTTTGCATTATTTTTCAAATCATCCACAAATTGTTGAAGAACTTTGATTTTTTCCTGATTAACTAAAAATTCTTTTATTTCAGCTTTAACTTTATCAAATGGTTCTACACCAGCTTTTTGTCTATCTGTAACAAGAATAATATGGTAACCATAAGGAGTCTGAACAATTTCACTTATAGTGTTTGGTTTCATAGAAAATGCAGCATTTGAAAAAGCTTCAACCATTTCTTCTTTACCAAAGAAACCTAGGTCACCACCTTGTTGAGCACTTACTGTATCATCAGAATTTTCTTTTGCCAATTTTGCAAACTCAGCTGGATTTTTCTTAGCTTCTGCCAAAAGTTTTTCAGCTTTTGCTTTTTTGTCAGCCATTTCCTTTTTAACAGCAGCCTCAACATCTGCCTCTGTCATTTTTTTACCTTCGTCTTTAGAAGTAAATCTAGCTTTGATTTCTTCTGGATTAGCACTTACCAAGATATGAGAAGCTTTTACTCTATCAGGATAATTAAATTTAGCTTTGTTGTCATTATAGAATTTTTCTACATCTTTGTCGCTAACTACATTCAAAGCAAGTTCGTTAACCAATTTTTGAATACGAACTTCATCAGCCAAATCCTTTTTAAATTGAGCAGTAGAAACACCATTATCCTTCAACATTTTATTGAATTTTTCTTTTGAACCTACTTTGTCGATAATAATTTTGAGCTGTTTATCCATATCTTCTTTTGAAACTTTGATATGTCTTTTTTGAAATTCCTGATCAATTAATTTTTTCACAATCATTTCATTGATTACTCTTTCTTTTAGCATAATGTGTATAAAGCTATTTTTATCTTTTTTCACATCAATACCCATTTGTGAAAACATTGAATTTCCAACAAGAAAATCAAAAGTTTTTTCATATTCTGCTTTTGTAATTGCCTCGCCATTAACCTTTACAACAGCATTGTGGTTGACACATCCACACAACATCAAAGACATTGAAGCAACAACTAGTGTAGACAAAAGGTTCATTTTTTTCATCTTTATTAACTCCTTACCGTATAATTCTAGTTTTTATTTAGATAATCATAAGTAACCTTGTTTATATAATAGAATAAATCACTCAAGATGTTAAACACTTCTTTAAAACTTAGAATAGCATTATTAAAGAGTAATATTGAATTACCCTCCTGGCAAGATTTTGGGGCAGTTGTATATTTTATATATTTTGTAATATTTCTATCAGTTTGCGATGCAATAATTGTCCACTCAGCTTTTGTGTATGGAACATAAATTCTAATATTATCAGCCGTTTCACGAACAAGCGAAACTTTTGCCTGAGTAGCAAGAAGCCTGAGGTGAATAAGTTTTATCAAATTTTGAACTGGTTCAGGAATTTTTGAAAATCTATCAACCCACTCTTGATGTATCAAATCTAGTTCTTCTAATGTTTTTACATCCGACAAACGTTTGTATTCAATCATTTTTTGTTCTTTCGATCCAACCCATTCATCAGGAATATATGCCGTAACATTTATATCTATAATCGCAGGTGGCTGAGTTTTTTCACCTTTTTCTTGCAACTCATTTATTGTTTCTTCAAGAAGCTGGCAATATGTATCAAAACCAACACTAGTCATATGTCCATGTTGCTTTGTACCTAGAATATTACCAACACCCCTAATCTCAATATCCCTGAGCGCAATTTGATAACCACCGCCCAATGTAGAAAACTCTTTAATTGCATTAAGACGTTGTAACGCTTCTGGAGTAAGATTTTTTGAATTTTTGTAGAAACAATAACAATACGCTTGTCTTTCACATCTACCAACACGACCTCTCAATTGATAAAGTTGCGCCAAGCCAAATCTATCAGAATCATAAACTATCATCGTGTTAGCGTTTGGAATATCCAGTCCAGATTCGATAATTGTTGTACAAAGCAGAATATCATACTTATGTTCCGCATATTCAAGCATAATTTTTTCTAAAGTTTTTGCATCCATTTGTCCATGTGCAACTGCAATGCGAGCATTTGGCACAACTTTTTGTAGCTCAGAAGCAAACTGGTAAATTGTTTCAACTCGGTTATATAAGAAAAATACCTGCCCATCTCTATCTAACTCATGATTTATAGCATTACGTACATAAGTTTCATTATATTGCCCAACATGTGTTTTTATTGGCAACCTATTCATTGGCGCAGTATTAATTACAGACATGTTCTTTATACCTGATAGCGACATATAAAGCGTTCTAGGAATTGGAGTTGCTGACATACTCAAAATATCAATGTTTTTTCTCAACATCTTAAGTTTTTCTTTGTGCTTAACTCCAAAACGATGCTCTTCATCTATAACTAGAAGACCCAAATCTTTGAAAATAACATCATCTTGCAATAGCCTATGAGTACCTATTACAACGTCAACTTCGCCTTTTATAAGTTTTTTTATCGTTTCTTTTTGTTCTTTTGCAGTCCTAAACCTAGAAAGCAACTCAACTTTTACAGGAAATGGCTTAAATCGTTCAGAAATTGTTTGCCAATGCTGCATAGCAAGAATTGTTGTCGGCACAATCACTGCAGCTTGTTTGCCAGACATTACAGCTTTAAATATTGCACGAATAGCAATTTCTGTCTTACCAAACCCAACATCAGCACAAATAAGCCTATCCATTGGCTTTTCTTGTTCCATATCCGCCTTTGTTTCTTGAATAGCACGCATTTGGTCAGGCGTTTCCGTATACTCAAAAGCCTCTTCCATCTCACACTGCCAAACGGTATCGGGTTCAAAGGCAATACCTTGAGCAACTTCTCTTTTGGCATATAAACGCAATAAATCTTTCGCAATATCTTCAATTGCCTTTTTGGCTCTCGTTTTTGTAACATTCCAGTCATTGCCACCCATACGAGAAAGTTTTGGCTGAACAGTACCTGAACCTCTAAAACGTACCAACATATTTATCTGCTCAGCTGGCATGTGTAGTTTATCGCCTTGAGCATACTCAATAGTCAAATAGTCCTTGAATTGTCCGTCTATTTCTTGCTTGCTCAAACCTTTATAAAGTCCAACACCATGGACTTGATGAACAACATATTCTCCCTCTTTTATATCATTAATAGACTCAATATATTCAACACTTTCTTTGTGATAATTTGCTTTTTTGGCAGTAATATCTTTTGATTTTTTGTTAAAAAGTTCTTTGTCTGTTAAAACAACCAAGCCCAAGTCCTCAACCAATGCACCACCCAAAGCCAAATTGTCAGTGATATAAACATCAGATTGTTTTTCAAAATTATCAGAAAATCCAATTTCAAAATCACAAAGAACTTCTTCTATTCTATTTTTGTAATCAGTTGCAATAACAACTTTATACCCATCTTTAATTTTTTCTTCTACAAAAGAAAGTATATCCTCCATTCTTGAAGAAAACCCTGGAATTAAAGAACTTTGGAATTCTTCCGTATAGTCAGAAACTGTATCCAAAAAATTGTCAAAAAAGATTTTTTCTCTCGAAGCTATAACATTTTGAAAATCATCAAAACCCAAATGAGCTTTGTTTTTTAGAGGCAAAGCCAAAGCTTTTTTCGTATTTTCTTCAATTTGTTTTGAATAGTTATCATCAATTTGCCCAAGCTTTGAAAATAACTCTGACGACTCATCAAAAACCACAACAAAATCATTCGGCACTAGCTCAACAAGTGACTTAGTTTTTTTATTCAAATATGACTGAAAATACTCAATCCCTTCAAAATAAGGCTCGTTATCAATTTTTTCAAGAGTTTCTTGCAGCATTTCTTTCAAAATATCTGTATTTTCATCAACCTCTGCAATGACGGTAGAACTAATCAATTCATCCTTAAATGTTTCAATATTTTCTTTTTCGCAAACAAATTTATAAATAGGCAAGATAACATCTTGTTTTATTTTTTTTACACTACGTTGAGTTTTGTTGTCAAAATATCTTATATCTGTAACAGTATCACCCCAAAGTTCAATACGAGTAGCGTATTTTTGTACTGAGAAAATATCTATAATATCACCTCTTATAGAAAATTCCCCAATATCAGAAACCATTGTAACCCTTTTGTAGCCAATATTAATTAGTTTTTGCGCAATTTTTGTTGTATCTATTTCATCATCAATCTTTATTTCAATTTTATGTTTATCAAAAAATTCTTCTGCTGGAAACAACTCAAGCAAAGCTTTTATCGGTGCAACAAGAATTTGTCCTTTATTTTTTTTATCAAAAGAACTTAGAATATTTAACTGTTGAGCATATTTGTACAAGTTTTGAGAAACACCGTCATACAACGAAACATCTTGATATGGAAACAATTGTGCTTCAATGCCAAAAAGATTTTCCAAATCGTGTTTGTAACGCAAAGCATTTTGTTCAGTATTTGTGATAAAAAGAATATTTTTTTGTTGATTTATTTGAGCAAGCAAAACCAAGCGCAAAAACGAAGTAAGCCCCGTCAAAGTAAACGAGCATTTTTTATTTAAAAACGCTTGAATTTTTTCTAAAAGCAACTTGTTTCTTACAAATTTTGCATTATTCAATTGTTGTATCAACTTATTCATAAAAAAAATCTTAACATATTTTTTGTAAGCTCCCAAGAGCCCTACTAGATATACTAAAAAACCTCCGTAATATATGGAGGTTTTTCAAATTGTTTTATTTAACTGCTGATACAGATTTCGAACTTATTGTTTTTCCAATAATTGGAGCAATTTTTTCCAAATCATCTTTCAAACTTTCAAACTGTTCTGGGTACAAAGACTGAGCACCGTCACAAAGAGCAGTATCAGGATCATAATGCACTTCAACAATTAAGCCATCACAACCAGCTGCAACTGCAGCTCTAGACATTGGTGCAACCTTGTCACGCAACCCTGTTCCATGAGATGGGTCAATGATAATAGGTAAGTGACTAAGTTTTTTCACAACTGGAATTGCACTCAAATCAAGAGTGTTTCTTGTAATTCTTTCAAAAGTTCTTATACCTCTTTCACAAAGAATAACCTCTCTATTTCCACCTGACATCACATATTCAGCAGCCATAAGAAGCTCTTCAATTGTGTTTGCCATACCTCTTTTTACCATAACAGGTTTGTTGATATAGCCCAATTCACGCAACAAATTGAAATTTTGCATATTTCTTGCACCAACTTGCAAAATATCAACATATTTCAAACACATAGGAATTTGAGATATTTCCATAACCTCACTAGTCACCGCCATACCATACTTGTCGGCAACATCTCTGATAATTTTTAACCCTTCTTCACCCATACCTTGAAAAGCATAAGGAGAAGTTCTAGGTTTAAAAGCACCACCACGAAGAATTTTCACACCCATTGCGCTAAGTTTTTTCGCAGTTTCATCCATCTGTTCATAGTTTTCTACAGTGCAAGGCCCTGCTATCAAACCAATATTTCCACCACCAAATTTTATGCCATTTACTTCAATAATAGTATCTTCCGGTTTAAATTGGCGACCAGCAAGTTTATAGCTAGAGCTAATTCTAATAACTTCTTTTACACCATCCAAAAGCTCAATGTCACGAGGGTCCACAATTTTGCCACCCACTGCACCAATTACAGTTTGAACTTCACCTTTAGAAACATGTGCATCAAAGTTTTTTCTTTTTATAAAACTTACAACCGCTTGAATATTTTCATCAGTTGCACTTGGGTTCATAATAATTAGCATAATTTATTCCTTTATAAGTTATTAATGTTTTTTCACAATTGGCGCAATTTTTTTTATCGCCATGGTTTATATAATTAAATCATCGTAGTATACATGATGGTACTACAAAAATTATTTTTGTAGTAGAATGTTTCTCGTATCGTAAATTTATTTTATCGGAGCCGATAAATGATAAAAACCAAAACTAAAACACGCAAAATCCGTAAGATTAATAACGAAATTCAAAGTGATGTAAAAGCACCACTAGTAGAAGCTTTGGAAAATTTTTACAAAAATCCTATGATGCAATTCCATATTCCTGGACATACTGGCGGTCGTGCATCTTTTCAAAAATTTAAAAAACTTGTTGGCAGTCGAGCTCTTACACTTGATACAACCGATGAATTTGATAACCTCGGTACGCTTCACCCTGCAACAGGCCCAATAAAAGAAGCTCTTGATATGGCAACAAAAGCCTTTGACACAAAAAGAACTTTCTTTTTAGTTGGTGGTTCTACTATTGGTAACCTTACTATGGCTATGTGTCAAACAAGAAAAGGTAAAAAAGTTGTTGTAAACAGAAACTGTCATCGCTCTATTTTAACAGGCATGATTATTTCTGGTGCTGAACCAGTTTGGATTTTGCCAGAAAAGTTAGAAGAATGGTCGCTTTGGGGCGAAATCGAAGCAAGAGAAATTGAAAAAGCGTTAAAAGAAAACGATGATGTAGCTCTAGTTTGGATTACAAACCCAACATATGAAGGCGTTGTTTCCGATATAAAAGCAATTTCAGAAGTATGTAAGAAATACGATGTTCCTCTTATCGTAGATGAAGCTCACGGTTGCTTGTGGAACTTTCACAAAAACTTGCCTACATCTTCTTTGCATTTAGGTGCAGATGCGGTTGTACATTCTTTGCACAAAACTGGTGGAAGTATGTCACAAAGTTCAATGCTTCACATTACCAAAAATTCAAAATTTGACCCTGATGAAATTGAACGCACGCTCCAACTTTTACACACAACAAGTCCATCTATGCTTTTGATGGCAAGCTTGGACGCAGCTAGAGCCAACCTCGAATCGAAAAGAGGCAAAAGACAACTCAGTCGTGCAATTCAATATGCAAAATATGTACGAGAAAAATTACACAAAATTGAAGGCGTTAATGTTCTTGAAGCGACAGAAAATTTTGCCCAAGACATTACAAAAGTTTTTGTAAGTGTTGACGGATTGTCAGGCAAACGTCTTGAAAGTATTTTGGAAATTGACTTTGATATAGAAGTAGAATCAGCTAGTGATGTTGGTGTTTTGATGTTGATTAACATCGGTAATACAAAAGAAGAAATACAACACCTTGTAAACTCTATCGAAAAAATTGCAAAATCAAATTATTCAGATATTTATTACATCGAAAAAAGAAAACATATGCCTATGCTTACTCCTCAAATTATGATGTTACCTAGAGAAGCATACTATAGCGAAAAAGAAACTATCCCAAAAGAAGAAGCTATTGGTAGAATTTCAGCAGAGGTTATTGCAGAATGTCCTCCTGGAATATCAATCCTTCTCCCAGGAGAGTTGATTACAGAAGCGCATATGCCTTATCTCAACGAATACAAATATCTTGAAGTTATAAAAAAATAACAAAAAAGCAGGAAGTAAAAACAACCCGCTTTTTAATTACACGTCAAACCAATGACAATACCACGACCTTAATTATAGTCATTTAAGTCTTCGGTTCGACAACACACTCTAATCGTTCTCGATTATATCAAAATCTCTTTTTTTCCAGCCCTTAAAACCACCCAAAAGTTCTTTTACAGGATAGCCCTTGTCAGCCAAAAAATAAGCAGCCAATTGTTGTCTTTGACAAAGGTAAGAATATCCATAAAAAATAGAAACTTTATCTTTTGAAAAATGTTCTAGTTGCTCTTCCAACTGTTCCATTGGCATATGAATAGCATAAGGAATGTGACCTTTCATGTAATCTTCATAATCTCTCAAATCGAACAAAGAAAATTTATCAAGATTTTCTTCAATCATTTTTGCCAATCTATCAGGATTGATTGTGAAAGCCAATTTTTCTCTAAAAAAATCTCTAGCTCTTTTTGTATCTTTTGTAAAATCGCAAATTTGTTCATGTAAATTGTGCATGAAAATACTCCTTTTTTCCTAATATCATATCTAATCTAGTGTCGCAATTGCTGCCGGCTCAACGCAGCCAGCAATTACTCACCTTTGACTTCTTTTGCCGAAATCTTTGATTTCGTGCAAAATGTCTTCACTATGTGAACAAAACG
>JAZSES010000044.1:0-2596 GCA_045531805.1 Candidatus Limenecus sp.
CAAAATAATCTATACTTGTAGACAATTTTTATCTCCTTATTTTAATTATTTCTTAATTAAGTCTTGTCTATTTTGTCGTCCTGAATGAAATCAGGCACATTCAAAATTAGAAGATATATATTAAAGAGGATGGGTGCCGAAACTAGTTCGGCACTATCCGTTATTCTTTAAATGATGTTGGTGTTTCAAAGAAATTGATGTTCAATAATTCAGAATCAATATCTGACAATGTTCTTTTTGCAGCTGATTTTCTCAAATCATCTGTATCAGACATCAAATCAACTTCTTCGCCACCTTTTTTAGCAACAGTGATATCCAAACCGATAGATTGAAGTTCTCTAACAAGTACTTTGAACGATTCTGGAATACCAGGTCTAGGAATATTGTCACCTTTAACGATTGCTTCATAAGCTCTAGAACGTCCGTTAACATCATCGGATTTGATAGTTAACATTTCTTGAAGAGTATATGCAGCACCGTAAGCTTCAAGCGCCCAAACCTCCATCTCACCAAATCTTTGACCACCGAATTGAGCTTTACCACCCAATGGTTGTTGTGTAACAAGTGAGTATGGACCAGTGCTTCTTGCGTGAATTTTATCATCTACAAGGTGGACTAGTTTCAATACATATGTCAAACCTACTGCAACAGGTCTATCAAATGGTTGACCAGTTCTACCGTCGATAAGTCTAACTTTACCATCTTCGCCTACCCAATCGATACCCATTTTTTTGATACCTTTGATAAGCTCTTCTTTAGTAACTTTTTCAGACATACCATCACCATACATTTCATCAAAAGATGGTGCTTCATAGTAAGTTTTATTCAAGTATGCAGCCATACCTAATAGGTTTTCGTAAGTTTGTCCCACATTCATACGAGAAGGTACACCTAGTGGGTTCAATACTACGTCTACAGGTGTTCCATCAGGCAAGAATGGCATATCTTCTTTTGGAAGAATTCTAGAAACAATACCTTTGTTTCCGTGACGACCTGAAAGTTTATCACCTACAGATACTTTACGTTTTTGAGCAATATAAACTCTGATAACTGTATTAGCACCAGGTGGCAATTCGTCACCTTTTTCACGGTCAAATACTTTAACGTCAACTACGCGTCCGCCTTCACCGTGAGGAACTCTCAATGAGTTATCTTTTACATCTCTAGCTTTTTCAGCAAAGATTGCTCTCAACAATTTTTCTTCTGGTGGGTGCTCAGATTCACCTTTTGGTGTAACTTTACCTACCAAAATATCATCAGCATAAACTCTTGCACCGATTCTTACGATACCTCTTTCGTCCAAGTGACGTAGTGATTCTTCAGAAACGTTTGGAACTTCTCTTGTAATCTCTTCTGGACCAAGTTTAGTTTGACGAGCGTCTATTTCTAATTTTTCAATGTGAACTGATGTAAATATGTCATCGTGAACGCATCTTTCTGATAGCAAGATAGCATCCTCGTAGTTGTAACCTTCCCAAGGCATATAAGCGAGAAGTACGTTTTTACCGAGTGAAAGTCCACCACAGTGAGTAGAAGCACCGTCAGCGATTACATCGCCAGCTTTAACCTCATCACCATCTCTAACAATTGGTTTTTGGTTAATACAAGTATCTTGGTTACTTCTTACATATTTCATCAATTGATATCTATGTAATTTATTAGCTTTATCTCTAATATAGATTTCTTCACCAACTACTTTTTCAACTGTACCGTCAACATCTGATACAACAACCATACCAGAGTCTTTAGCAGCTCTTTTTTCAAGACCTGTACCAACAACTGGACGGTCAGTGATTAGAAGAGGTACTGATTGACGTTGCATGTTTGAACCCATCAAAGCACGGTTAGCATCATCGTGTTCAATGAATGGAATCAAAGAAGTAGCAACTGAGAAGATTTGGATAGGAGATACACCCATAAAGTCAACTCTGTTTGCTTCAGACATTGTAAATTCTGATCTGTAACGAACAGGTACAAATGGGAATTTGATACTTCTATCTGAATTCAACTCAAGGTCAGCAGGAGCAATACGCAAGTTATCTTCTTCATCTGCAGTCAAGTAGTGTACTTCATCTGTAACAACACCGTCTTTAACTGCGAAGAATGGAGATTCAATAAAGCCATAGTCGTTAACTTTAGCGTGAGTAGCCAAAGAACCAATCAAACCTGCGTTTGGACCTTCAGGAGTTTCTACTGGACAAATACGTCCATAGTGAGAAGGGTGGATGTCACGAACCGCAAAGCCAGCTCTTTCTCTAACCAAACCACCAGGTCCAAGAGCTGAAATACGTCTTTTGTGAGTCAACTCTGCCAATGGGTTAATTTGGTCCATGAACTGTGACAATTGAGAAGAACCAAAGAACTCTTTCAAAGAAGCTACCAATGGTTTTGTATTCAACAAGTTCAATGGTGTCAATGTATCAGAATCTTGAAGAGTCATTCTTTCTTTAACGATTCTTTCGATTCTTGAAAGACCAACTCTGAATTGGTTTTGTAACAATTCACCAACTGAACGTATTCTTCTGTTTCCTAAGTGGTCGATATCATCCAATTGACCTTCGTCATAAGTAAGGTTAATCAAGTATTCGATTGAAGC
>JAZSES010000355.1:0-5659 GCA_045531805.1 Candidatus Limenecus sp.
TAACGAAAATCAAAATAGTTTGATATTAAAAGCATTAGCCAAGAATAAAGTTAATGTCCTTGTTAGTACCGATGAAAATTATATTATTGAATCTGTATTTCGTGGACAAGTTTCTTTAGTTATTGTTGACGAGTCTGTTGATTCAGTTGATTCTCTTATTTTATGTAAAAAAATACACTCTGCATCAATTAGAGAAAATGTTGGTGTTGCTGTCATTATTGATGCTAATACTCAAAATTCCGATTTATTAAGACTTGCTAATATTTACATTACAAAGCCGATAAATGAAAAGGTTTTTATTTCTAGTGTAAACGGGTGTATTAAACTAAAAAAAGCAATTGATACACTTTCTCTAAATAATAGTGAGTTGGCTAAAAGCTTGTATCAATTAGATGTTTTGTATAACACGAGTACACAACTTGCTGGTTCTTTAGATAAACAAAAACTCATAAGTATTATGATTGATGGATTGGAAAAAAGTTTGAGTTTTTCACTGTCCTATGTACTTGTTTTCAATGATGAGAATAATATTGAGCTAATTATAAATTCTTTGTATGGTATTTCTCCTAGGCTGGAACATTCATTAAAATTGAGAGCTATACTTAGTTATAAAGGGTTATTTGATAAAAATTCTATTCCATATGACTTAAATATTGATAAGATTAAAGTTGTTAAAAATATCAAACATTCTCTCGAAGAATATGATTTAAACATTCTCAAGTTTGATAATTTATTTGCACCTATTAATGTTGGTGAAAAGTTTTTTGGACTTATTGAAGTATTTCGTGAAACAGATTTTTCTCAAGAGGATACAACTTGTTTTCAAACTTTAGCTAGGCAAGTTTCTTTGCCTTTAGAAAATGCTTCTTTGTATGAAGAAATTAAAAATACAAACAAAAAGTTAGAACGTCTTGAACGTCTAAAATCTGAATTTATTTCAATAGTTTCTCATGAATTGAGAACTCCTTTGACTGCAATCAAAAATTCTTTGGAAATTTGTCTTAGTGGTAAAGCTGGTGATGTTAGTTCTATTATGGATAAGTTTTTAAATATGGCTAAACGTAATGTAACTAGACTTTCTGGTATCATTAATGATTTGCTTGATTTATCAAAAGTTGAAGCTGGCAAAATGGATTTTAAGTTTGAAAAGACTAGTGTTAATACACCTGTAGAATTTATGAAAACTACTTTTGAAAATGTTGCTAAGGATAAAAATATTGATTTGGTTTTAGATGTAGATGGCGACATTGCTCCTACTTTTATTGATACGCAACGTATTGAACAAGTTATGTCAAATCTTATTTCCAATGCTATTAAATTTACAAATGATGGTGGGCGTATTGTTATCAAAACTGAAAATATTTCTTGTGAGGAGTTGGATAAATCTAAACTTTTAGGTGCTGAAAATCCAATTTATTATGAAAATTATGTTAAAGTTTCTGTTAAAGATAGTGGCATTGGTATTGCTGAAGATGACAGGCGCAAGGTTTTTGACCAGTTTCAGCAAATAGAAAATTCTCTTAATAGGAAAAATGGTGGTACTGGTTTGGGGTTGCCTATTGCAAAACAGCTTATTGAGGCGCATAAAGGATTTATTTGGGTTGAGAGTGAAGTAAATATTGGAACTACTTTTTCATTTGTTATCCCAGTTCTCTCTGAAAAAACTATGTTTTTGTTTGATTTAGACAAACAGGTTGCTTTGGCTAATAATCGTGCACAGACTATATTGTTGGTGTATTTGCAAGAAAGTTCTTCTGTTGATAATTCATTCATTGATGCAATACAATCAGAACGTATATCTATAATTAGAAAAACGTCTAATACTAAAGATGTTTATTATCAAGAAAATGATAAAAATTGTGCATTTATTATGATTCCTGATGCTGATAAATGTGCACAAAGTTTTATTGAGAAAAAGATTGAAAGTATATTGGAAAATGAGTTTAAAATAAGTTATGAAAAACGTGATATTGTATTCTCAACAGCTCTTTTTCCTAATGATGGTAGAGACGTTAAAATGCTATTAGATGCAGTTAAAGGATTTTGTGATAATAAGGTGGAGGCATAAAATGAGTGATACAAAAAAAATTCTCATAGTAGATGATGAACAGGATATTGTTGAAACGTTAAAATTTATGCTAGAAGCTCAAGGTTATGAGTGTTTTTGTGCTTATGATGGTGAATCTGGGTTGAATCTTGCAAAGGAGATTATACCTGACTTGATGATATTAGACGTCATGATGCCTAAAATTAATGGATATAAAATTAGTCGATTATTAAAATACGATAATAAATATAAAGATATACCTATCATAATGGTTACAGCTCGTTCTCAAGATGATGACAAAGCAATAGGCAAAGAGACTGGTGTGAATGAGTATATTACTAAGCCTTTTGAGTTAGACTATGTGATTTCTCGTGTTAATTCATATTTTGAATAGATGGGGTTTTATTTATGGAATTTGTTAGAAATAAAACACTTGAAAAACTTAAATATGACTTGGTACGTGACAACATTATTAAGTATGAAGATTTGGAAACCGCAGAACAAGTCGCATCGGCACAAAATGTAAATGTTGGGCAAGTTTTGATTTCTTCTGGACTTATTACAGAGGATGCATTGTTGAAGTTTTTAGAGAGTAAACTTCATATACCTTATGTAAGTCTTGATGATTATTCATTAGATAAAAAATGTTTAAGTTATATCAATTTTAATAATGCTAGAAAGTATAAAGTTATACCTCTTTTTGAAATTGAAGGAATTCTTACAGTTGCTATGACAGATCCTTTGGATTTGTTTGCAATTGATAGGATTGTTGAAGATGCAAAATGCGAGATTGAACCCGTTATTTCTTCTGAAAATGCAGTTTTGAAAAAGATTGAAGAATATTATAGTAGCTCAAGTTCTGTAGGGCAGATTTTTATTGAAGAAAACTTGCCAAAATATGATTGGAGAGAAGCTTTAAATATAGATAATTTGTCTCAAAGCCTTTCTGAGGAACATTTGCAATCTCTTATTAGGGCTGTTTTAAAACAGGCTATTCTAGATGGTGTACATGAGTTATTTTTTGAACATGTGCAGATTGGATTAAGCGTTACATTTAGAAAAGATGGGCTAAATATCTCTGCGGGCGAAATCCCTGCAATATTGGTTTCTTCTTTTATTGCTAAGATGAAAACCTTATCTAATCTTGATCCGACAGTTTCAGAGTTGCCTCAGCTTGGTAAATTGTGTTTTAAAGTTGACGATATGGCATTGATTGCAAGTGTCTCTGCATTTCCTACTATTCATGGTGAAAGAATTTCTATAAAAATTTATAAACCACCAAAAGGTTTACAAGACACAGTCAAAGATAAGAAAAAAATTGATACCATATTGTCTGCACTTGATAAGCCAGGAATTGTGCTAGTTTGCGGGTCTGGTTTGAGTGGTAAGACTCATATGATTTATTCAATATTGTCTGATATTGCTAATTCGAATACAAATGTTATGACAATTGAGTCTATTACCAAGTATAATTTAGAGAATGTTAATCAATGTGAGCTTAATGAGCATATTGGTTTTAATTTGGATAAAGCAATGCGTTTTATTGAGTTTCAGTGCCCCGATATTCTGTATTTTGAAGGTATTAACACAAAAGAAGGGTTGGATTATTTTACAACTTTGGTATTTAAGAATAAAACCTTAATAACAGAATTTTTAGCAGAAAATATTGCGGATTTAATGAAAAAACTTTCGCTTTCTGATTTTTCTATGTTTAAATCGATGTTGTCATGTTTGATTTTTATACATAGTAAAGATAGTGTTGAGGTCTTTGACAAAAAAGCCTTAGAAAAATATTTTGCGTAGCGTATTATACACTTTGCTTTTTAATTGTTATAGTGACGATTATTTGATTATGTAAATAATTATTAACAAATCCTTAAAATTCGGAAATTCTATAGAAAAAAAGTTTTTTATTAGTATATAGGATTATGAAGGAAAAGGATTATATATTTTGTCTGTAAAAGAGATTATATTACAACAGAATGCATATGTTATGGGTAAAGGTGTTACTCAGGAAAAAACTTCTGAGAGAAACTTTAGCTTTAATTATCCTAATGCCTTTGAGTCTGGCAAACAAAAGCTAGAACAATACAATCTTGGTTTGGGCACTAGAACTGTTGCTCCAAATCCGTTGTTCGATAATAAGTCATTGAGGGATATGAAAATTGCACAAAAGGCTTCTGGCTTTGCAGCAGCTGAAATTCCTCAAAATGACATGTTCGGGTTGGCCAAATTTGCTAACTATTTAAAAAACATTAATGCCAAAGTTAATGGTTACGACAAAGCTGTTGGTGTTGTTAAAAGCAATCTCGTGGCTGAGTGCGATATAGCTGATGCATATGAGTCAAATCCTAGATTGCAAGCGATTGTAAGAAATGGAATTCTTAATAAGATACAAGTTTAAATATTGTTATAGGGGATTATTTGGGAATGGGAAATTTAAAAGACGTTTTACATTATGAGAATTTAAAAACTATAAAATATACTCACTTGGCAACTACAGTAGAATTTGCTCGTGCTGTTGGTGAAGAATTGGGTTTTAATGAAGAACAATTAAAAGTTATGGAAGTTGGTGCAACTCTCCATGATATCGGTAAGTCTTTTATTCCACCTCAAATTTTGAATAAAAAAGGGCGTCTTTCTCCAGAAGAAAGAGAAATTGTAAATCTTCATGCCGTAATTGGTTATGAGTTGTTAAAATCATTGGGTTATGGGGTAAATGTAGCTGAGATTGCTAGAGATCACCACAATCCGATGTCAAAAAATTTTATGGCTCAAATTGTAAGAGCTGCAGATATTTATTCCGCAATGAGGGAAGAACGTTCTTATAAAAAAGCAAAGACACATGAAGAAGCTATGGACGTTTTAAAATCTGCTAAAGTTCCACAAAAAATTCTTGATGCTTTAGATAAAAGATATGGAAAAAAAGTTGCGACCAATCCTATCCAGCAATCTTTCTCAACTCAGTTTGCAACTGCTTAAGATTTGCAAGAGTTAATGTTTGGTGGTTGTTTATAGATTCCTTTAAATGATGAATGTATTTTTCTGTGTTTTGTATTTCTTTGTATAATTGTGCAATTGCGTAGTTAACATCTGCATTATACGGATTGTTCATTAATGCTGTTTTCAATAAGTTTAGTGCTATATCATAGTTAGATTCTTCTATGAATATTTTTGCTAAGACTAAATATGCACCATCATCTTTTGGATTAAGTTCAAGTGTTTTTTGTAAATATTCTTTTGCTTTTTGTATGTCATTTTCTTCAAAATATATTGAGCCTAGGTTGAAAAATGCCCAGCTATAATCTTGTGAAAGTTCAATTGTTTTTTCATATAGTTGTTTGCAAATTGCACGCTCGCCTATTTGGTCCATTTCATATGCAAGATAAAAATGGGCTAAGTGGTCTTGGGGATTTAACTCTATTGCTTTTTTTAGGCAAGCTATAGCTACCTTATGTTCTTCTTTTTTTGAATATATAAAACCTAGATTGAAATATGAATTTGCATCAGTTTCTATTTGTAAAACCCTTTTGAAAAATGGTATGGCTTCATTTAGTTTATTTGCTTGTAGATAAGCGTAACCTAGATTGTAAATAAAATCGGGTCCATCAG
>JAZSES010000259.1:0-3753 GCA_045531805.1 Candidatus Limenecus sp.
AAAAATAAATCTGATAATTCACATCAGAACATACACTACACTGTATTATTATCTATAATATTATCTCTGAAAAATCAACACATTACTATAATATCAACTCAATACAAATCTGTCAACGTAAAACCAAAAAAAGTCCCCATCAAAGATGAGGACTTCCACATTTTACTGTGATACAAAGTTTACATCAGTATTTACAACTGTTCCTATCATAACTGGTAACTTCAAATCATTATCAATTATCATATACATAAATGGTCTGTCACAACACACCACTTTCTCACGATTTACAATACCACTCTCTTCCATTACGTTCTTCACGTTATCATAGCTCTTAGCACCACGACCATTTAATGAAAAATAACTTTTATGAAGAACATAATTCACTGTCATATCATCCACTGTATATGTGTAATATGTAGTTGCATCACTAAACAAATCGTTCAAACCACTTTGTTTCAAATAATCATTCAGATTAACCTCTGTCTTAACAGCTACATTTGGTAAATACAAACTAACATCATGTTTCGTCATAGAGTTAATCAATGTATCATACTCTGCTACTGAAAAATTTTCTACATATGAACTGAAACTGGATGCTTCCTTTGGTAATATTACAACAAAACTGTAATTGCCATAACTGAATGGCTTAATGCAGCCATATGCAGTTTCAGACTCAATATAATCTAAATTTTCATCAAAATATGAAAGTTTTGTATCGTATGTTGTTCCATCTCTCCCAACAAAATCATGAGATACAATATATGATTTTACAGGTTCTACCCATTCATCTTGAAACATACCAACAGATGCTACATATGTGTTATCTACTATATGCTTATTTGTAAACACTATATGTGCTGTTATATCGTTGAAATAATTATTGATAAACTCATATGGATTTGCTTCTTCATAATCAATATCTGTATTCAAAGTATTGAGTTCATCAATTTCTGTAAATTTTCTTCTAAATTCACAAACAGACCCAATCAAATTGTTGAATGTGAACTCTTTTTGTGATTTATATTTTGATGCTAATGCCTGCATTGTATCTAAAATATAAATAGGTAAATCGTTACCGCCACATTCAAACCAATTTGTTATATTCAAACGATTATAACAACTTCCTGTATCAGTTGCGCCATACAACAAAGATGCCATTGAATTCATTACAGAATGATTTGAAACAATAACATTCTCATCATTTTTATACTGATATTTAAAAATATCAAAACTTCGATACTTATAATCATCTAAAAATGACTCATATAATTCGAACGAATAACCATTATCTTTATACATTGTTTCAAAATCCACTTCATAATGCTTTGGTTCATAATTATCAGCATCAGCAGCATCAGGACTTGGTCTCCAACTCTCTTCTTCCTCGATGATACGATTCATCTCATTACGAGCTTCTTCTTGTTCATTTAAAGACCAATTCGGTAAAATTATTTCAACTTCAAAATTATCATCTTTTCCTGAATTTTCATCCAAACTACCAGCTGCCTTATCATCTTGTTGTATAGGTGCTTCTGTTTGTACTTCACCCAATACAGATTCATCAACTTCAGTTTTGCCACAAGCACTTAACATTGTGATACATAACACCAATGTTAAAAACATAAATATTTTCTTCATAAACATCACTCCTTTATTGATAACGCATCATACGACGTTCAATAGGTGACATATCCATCTCATCTTGTTGCTCTGCCGTAGATTCATTCTCATCTCTTAAATTCATACTTTCAGCATACTCCAAAGATAAAACATTAGTCTTAATAACTCTATTGATATATTTGTGCATACGTCTATCAATTGGAATAACTTTCTTTTCATCTACTTCAACAAAAGGCTGCTGAATAGATTCAACAGGTTTATTTTCTTCCAATCTCTTTAATACCTCTCGCATTGCTTCAATATCATCAGAATCAAAAACACCTTTCAAATCACCCTGTCCAGATGCGTCCAAATATTCACATGCTTTATCATAAGCCGCTATTCTCCTTGCAGCCATTTCCATATACATCTTACGTACATAACCTGAAAATTCTAAATTACCACTAAAATCACCGCGGAGGTCATGCAAATCTAAACCTTTAATATCCTCAAAATCATAAGCATTACTCTTTGTAATAATAGTACGACCTTTAGAATCCTTTGATAACATCAAGTTTTGCGACGACAATTTCGTGTCAAACGCTTTTTTATCAGCTTCATAACCTTTGCGAAACGTTTCAATTCTGTCTCTGAAATAATCGGAATCAAGTACAACATAACGTCCTCCATATACATCATAACGAGTACGACCATAATCTTCAGCATTTGAAGGTTTCATATGCTTAACAGATGGGTCTCTCATTATGTTCTCCATTGATGTCAACGTAGTAGCCTTTTTTGACAACGCCAAGTATTCTTCTGCTAATTCATCACTAGGTTCATCAAAAAACAAAATTTGTGAATATTTACTAGCTAATTTTGTTTGATATTCTTGTTCCACCAAGAAATAATCATACAAAGCTTTAGCCGCAATATTTGTAGAACCAGCTGCTTCAGCTTGTTCATAATCGTGAACAAACTCGGTATAACGCTTAGATTCTTCCCTATGTTTGTCCAACCTTGAAGTATAAGCTCGCATCTTATACACAAAATCACGTTCATCTTGTGCAAATGATGGTGTCAACATAGGCATTGATGTCATAGACAAAAAGTCAGTAGACACATTTCTACTCTGCTTAGGTACTTGTTTCAATGTAGCATATACTGAATTAACACAGTTATCAACAACATCTTCTCTACCCTTACGAATAAGCTTCTGTTGGTCTTCTTTTGATAACTGTTCTCTCTTTGTTCGAGCATCAACATAATCATAAACTGACTGCATGGCAACACTCATTCCAGAATCAGGTTTTGCTAAGATACGTTCGACGTAATCTCTGCAAATTTTATTTGCTTCTTTCATTTCTTTACGATTAGTTCCTGCTCTCCAAAGCTTTTCATCATCAGGAAGAACACTCATCAATTTTTGAGGAGCTCCATATAATGTTACCTGCTCATACATATATTTCTTCATATTTGTCTGAATATTACGCCTGTCTAAACCGACGTTAGACGCCATATATTGAACTTCTTTACTCTCATCCAAAGCCATGTCAATACCACGTCTTAACTTAGCCATAGATGCTGCAGATAACTTACCTTTTTGAGTACCATCATCAGTAATATTACCTTCACCCATGTCTACTAATGCTAAATGACAATGAACATGGGCAGTATCAACCTGTATTACGCCTACATACTGCAAATCATCATAATCATGTGAAAGATATTCAATACCATTCATAATTGCATATCTAAGCTTCATTTGGTCTATATTACCACGATAATCTCCTCTTTTTTCAAATACAAAATCCTCAGGTATAATACCATTTTCTCGAAGATAATCTTCTTCAAAAGATATAACTGTCTTCATCACAGTTTTACCTTGGTCAAAAGCTTGCTGTATGTTCTTTGATGTACTAATCAAATCTGTATGTGATAGCGACATACCTTTGTTTCCAAATGCAACACCACCCATAGTATTTGATTTACGCATCTTTACTCTAACTTCATCTTCTGATTCCAGAGATTCTGTAGCATCTTTACGAGCCATATACTTTAATATGTAATTCTCATTATTATATGACACAGGTGTAGCTAATTCAGTAGCATCATCTCGTGCCATATAACGCAGCACGTAATTACCTGGAGACC
>JAZSES010000113.1:0-4843 GCA_045531805.1 Candidatus Limenecus sp.
GGATTCAATAAGTTTTCAAACTGATGCTTTGCTAATTCTATCATCTCTTGCCAATCAATACTTTGCACGGCATCTGTAACACTTGAATCCGACATTATAATCACCCTTTCTGTTAATAATTAAAAACATCTATATATGGAAATTATACAACATCTCATAAATGAATACAATAAGAATTTGCAAAACCTTAAAAAAATGTGTATGACGTTTTATCAGACATCATACACACATTTATGTGATAATTGTAACTGACAAATAATCCATATTTGTAGATAAATCAACAATATTCTTAGTTGTCAAATCCATTACAATAGGACGCAAAGGGTAATCATTATTTTGTGCTACAACTTTGCAAACTTGATTATTACTCAATGTTACAACAGAACCATTAGGATAAGCATTTACCTGTGATAAAAACATACGAAAAATTCTAATATCAAATTTGTTTCCCATTGAAAACATCATTTCAATAGCCTGAGCTGGCGTTTTAGCAGGTTTATAAACTCGCTTTGTTACTAATGCATCAAACACATCAGATATAGCTATAATTTTTGCCATTTCTCCAATACTATCAGCAAATAATTTACGAGGATAACCTGAACCATCAATATTCTCATGATGATTTATCACAGCCTGACGAATTTCTTCTGATACATTTCTACAATCACGTAATATCTGATAACTAAATACAGGATGATTTTGTATAATACGAAATTCTTTATCAGTCAATTTTCCAGGCTTATTCAAAATTTCAGGTGGTATTTTTGATTTACCTATATCATGCAAAATGCCTGCTATCATTATATCCTGTACAAATTTCTCAGACTTACCTAATTGAACTGATAACAACGATGCCATTGTTCCTACATCAACCGAATGTTTAAATGTATACTCATCCGATATCTTCAATTTCTCCAAATTGATACCAACATCCTTTGAACTTTTGATATAATCACACAACTGCTTACTTAACATTTGTGTTATATCTACTGCTTCTTCAGGTTTATCTAAGTTATCAAATATAGAAACAACGCTTTCCTCTGCCTGTTCTTTAATTTCTTCTGTAAAATCCAAAGAATCATCTAAATCTGAAACAATATCATTCGATAAATCATTTACAGTCTTTTCTTGCTCTGTAACCAAAACTCTAACAGTACCCTGATACCGTTCAAGCTTACTATGTACAACATCATCAATCAATGTCATTTTTGGACAAAGGAGCGCCCCATTTGTTGTAAATAAGTCTTCATTCAAAAGACTTCCAATTGGAATTTCTTTTGGATAACATACTTTTTCAATCAACATCTAAGTTCACCCCATCTACCATAAATATAATTTCTTTGTATATAATCGCTTATCCTTACCTATTTCATAGAATTCAATACGACCATAATTATCACGATTTAATTTAGAAAAAGTTCGGCTTGATGGTACCATTTCCTCCAATGATTTCAAAATCTTCTTTATAGTTTTATCATTTATATCAAAATAATCTGATACATACACAATTGCATGACTATAAATTTGAGTTTCATCATCATAGACAAGTTCATAATCAAATGTCAATTCTTCAAACATAGCTTCTATTTCATCCAATTTCGTATATAGAAATTTACCTGCATAATTCGATTCTTCAACATTTTCTGTATAAAACCAACCATCATCGCCTTCTTTTTTGAAGCTTTCAAATATCTCAACTTCATATGAACCAACATAATAATCAAATGTGAAATTATGTTTATCGCTATGTAACACATAATGATTTACACCACGTTCATCCACTGTAGTTTCAACAGTATCGTAAAGAATTTTCCACGAATGTTTATCCCACATTTGCAATACCACACATAAAACCATGGCTATACACAAAAATATTAAAAGTTTCTTAGTCATTTCATCTTGTTGAGACTCTGGAGTCTTTTTTGGAGGTACTTGTTGCTCTTGTGTCTCTTTATTTTCTGATTCCATATTATCAATCCCTTCCAAAAACACGTAAAACGCGATTCTAGCCATTTTTAATCATTAACCGTGTACTAATGTATTCCACACCAAAATAATCAAATTTGAGCCTCACAATGTGTTACAGCACCATAAACCAACCCAAAAGATATCTTCCAGGTTGGTTTATGTTCAAAATTCTAATATCTAAACTGTGTTTTCAATGTGGATTTAACATTACCAGCTGCTTCTTTTGTTCTATCAATGAGATTACCCATTTCCATCATTGTAGCCGATAATTCCTGAGTCATAGCACTTGTTTCTTCAGTAGATGCTGCACTTTCTTGAGATACAGCTGACAATGCTTCAACTTCATCAATAACATCAATCTTATTAGCATTAAGGTTTGTAACCTTACCTGCAATTATGTTCATATTTGATGTAACATGTTCAACATTCTTATGAACATCATCAAATCCTGTTTTTACAGCTGCAAGAACACTTTGCTCTTCTTCTACTGATATCTTAATTTCATCAGCAAGCTTCGTATTTTTAGAAGATTTAGCTATAATATTCTCCACAATCTGAATAATAACATTTACAGATTCTGCAGATTGAGAAGCTAAATTACTAATTTCAGAAGCCACAACTGCAAATCCTCTACCCGCTTCACCTGCTCTTGCCGCTTCAATCGAAGCATTCAAAGAAAGCAAATTAGTTTGGTCTGCAATTTCCTCAATAACAGATACAGCTTTACCGATTTCTTCTACAGCCACACTTGAATCAACAATACCATTCACAATATCGGCAACAGCTTGAACAGTCTTCTGATTTGCTTCAATTAACTTCTCAATAGCCTGAGCTGATTTTTCACTAATTTCATTCATGGTAACCATATTTCTACCTGTTTCATCAGCTAAAGCATTGATTTCATCAATATCCTGTCCAATATTATTCATAGACAATGCTGTATTCTGAACACTCTGAGACAACTGTTCAGCGCCATTTGCTAACTCTTCTGTTGCTGACGCAATATTCTGCGATACACTCATACAATTTTCAGTATTCATATGAGCTGATGTCATATCTTCGTCCAAAGCAGTCATATCATCAACAATACCACTAACAATATTTTTCAAATTATCATTCATAATTTCCAATGAATGTAAAGAATCATCTAATTCTCTAACAATTGAGCCCTTACTCTTAAAATCAGACAAATCACCATCAGCAATCTTCGATAATTCACTTGCAATCATATTCATAACTTTTGAAAATCTATTTGAAAAATATAACACGATTAACAAAATTACAGTTGATACAATCACAATACCAGTAACAATTATACCCAAAAAACCTTTTATAACATTTGCAACATCTTCTCTTGGTCTGCCTGCAAATAACATACCAATAACCTCATTATTTGCATTATGTAATGGTTCATAGTGTACAAAATAATTTACACCACCGATAACCGTATTATTAGACTTATAACTTTCACCAGACTTAACTATTTTCCAAATTTCAGGGTCAGATTCTGTACCTTCATTTCGACCTGATGCATTATTTTCATCAATCAGCGAAGTTATAAAACGCTTGTTTTCAACAAACACTGTCAACTGTACATCATTAAACTTACACGAATCTACAACATCATGATTATACTCCAATGTTTCTTTTATCACATCTGGGTCTGTGCTTGTAACATTAGCATCAATCAATTTCTGTTCATATACATTCTTTAAACCTTGTGTCGCTACCTGCAGTTGAGCAAATTGGTCATTCACTAATGCATTCAATAAAAATACAATAGCAATTACACCGATTATCAATATACCTAAAACAACAGGTATATTTATCATAGACATCAGTGTTTTAAATTTCATTTTTTTCTTTGTTGTTTGACTCATAAATTCTCTCCTTATCTCTCTCTTTTATTTTTACAAATGAATGATGAAGCAGACCCTATTTCGTATCCACTTCATCATCAAAGTCCTGGTTAATAACCACATTTTTACCATGATGTTTACCATAGTACAAACGTTTATCTGCTACCGTTATAGCTTCATCACTATCGTAACCAGTTTGGTGCTGTTCCACACCTATTGTGATTGTAACCTTAATAGTCTTATCAAAAAACAAAGTATCATGTGTTTCCACGGCTAAACGAACCTTTTCCATTTCATGTGTTGCTCGTTCTAATGATAATCCTTCAAACAAAATTACAATTTCCTCACCACCCCATCGACAAACATCAAAACCTTGAGTTTCACGTCGAATTACAGATGTGATTTCTTTTAATATCAAATCGCCAGCATCATGTCCATATGTATCATTTACTTTTTTGAAATCATCAATATCACATATAGCCACTGAAAATTTCTTACCTTCATTAAATACACGTTTCACGTTAGGCATAAATCCACGTCGATTTAAGAGTCCAGTCAAAGGGTCCTTTTGTGCATCAGCCTGTAATGCTGAATTTTTAGCTCTTAAATTTTCCGTAACAATTCGATTTTCAATCGTATAAATAAAGCAACATAATATTATTGCACCATACATCCAGATAGCTGAATATATAAATAACGCATCCAATATTTCTTTTTGTAGTGAGTACAAAGGCACGATATGTGTTGATGTATTACGTAGTGTTACATAAACAATAAAATCAATAATTGTCATGATTATCGACACTATTAAATTACGTCGATTTTCACTATCGTAAGAACTTGACATGAAATAAATCTCAATAGGCACTGAAGCTATAATAAACTGCGAAAAACCACAATCCCAACCAAGATAAAAAACAGCCAATGCTGCTTGTACAATTATTTCCACAAAACTCACATAAGGTGTAACCTTTTTATATCCATTTGCTGTAAATATTGAAGTCGGATCGTAGCCA
>JAZSES010000349.1:0-8098 GCA_045531805.1 Candidatus Limenecus sp.
TGATTTCTTTTTTTAGTTCTTCAAATGTGCCTCTTGATATAGCCATTTGAATTTTTTGTTGAGAGGCAATAATTTTGTTGCCAAGATTATTTGCGTGTTCTGGATGTTTTTCCCAAAATTCTTTCATTACTTGTGATTGAAATTCGCTAAATTCCTGTGTCGAATATAGCAAATCCGCAGGTTTGTAAATTTGGTTTGCTTTTAAATGTTGAGATAAGTCTTTTATCAAATCTTGAGAATGATTCCAAGCATCAATCATTGTGTAACGTAATGGCTCAGAACCAGCTTTCATTTTTGAAATGTAGTCGGTTCTTTCAGCTGGTGACATTTGTGCCCAGCGTTGTACTAATCTTTGCATTCTTTTTACATGAAGAGTGTCTTTGTCAGCTTCTGACAATGATTCTTCATAGATACGAAGATTTGTTGATGCCCATTTTTTGAATAATTCATCTTCACTGAAAGTTTTTGAACCTACTCTTGTATGTTTTTTTTCTTGTTTTTCGGTTTGAGCATCGTTTTTTTCTGATTGAGTTTTTGAGGTTTCTTTTTCTTCTGCTCTTTTTGCTTTTTTATACATTTTAAGCATTTCAAGTTCAGTTACTTTGTCTGCAAGCATGTCTAATTTTTCATTTTTACTAAGTCCGTTCCACCAGTTTTCCATGGACTGAACAGATTTTTTTGCACGAGAAGTTCTTTCTTCTAGCGATAATGAATTCCAAAATGCAATTTGTCCTGCAGAAATTTTGTCGCCAACAAAATCAGAGTAGCCTTCTCGAGTGTATCTGAGTGATTGTTGGTATTCAAAGTCTGGAACTTTTATTCCTAATGCTTTTAGTGTTGAGCCATAGACGTATGGTGTTTCTTTTTCTTTGTTTTTATTTTTGAATTTGAAATCTGCTTTGAAGTCTTCATCAAGGTCATTTTCTAAGTCTTTGTTAATTTCATCAATTGTTTTACCTTCTAAGAAAACTTTTTTTGTTAGATAAATTGTCAAATTTTCTTTATTTTTCAATACACCTTGGTCAGAAAGTGCGAGTAGTTCTTCATTTTCTTTTATTGAACTGATAATACCTCTTTTTGCTTTTGATTCTGTTGGATTTATCAAATTATCAAAGAACCCATCATCAGGGAATGCTTCTTTGACATCTTCAATTGTTTTTGCCGTTTCTAATTTTGCAAATGCGCGTTTTTGTGCTTCCAAAGGGGTAAGTCTGGTTTTGTCTTCTAATGCTTCAACGTAACGGCGCATTGTAACTGGCATACGGTCTTTGTTTGTTTCATAAAATCTTTCAAGACCTTTGTCTACTCGGCCTTTGAATGACATTAGGTGGTCATTGTATTTTGAAGCTAAGCCAATAGCTCTGTAGTTTGGTATTTCTTTTTTTTGTGGAATAACAAATTCTTCTTTTTCTTTTTCGTTATTATTTAACTTATAAATGTGGTAATTGTTATTAATTTTCATACGTAAGACCTTTCCCTTTCATATATAAAGGTGATTTTTGTGAAAAATTTGTTAAAAAAAATTATTTGTAACAAAATCTTGATGAAGTTCACTCCGTTTAATTGCTGAAATTTCTTTTATTTACGGTAGTTTTATTATAAAATTTAGTTATGATAACAATGAAGTAAAAAGGATAATAAACTATGAAAATTTCTTTGGAATGGCTTAATGAATATATTGATTTGTCAGATGTTACTCCTGAACAAATTGCTCATGAATTGACTATGAGTGGTTTGGAAGTTGAGGAGATTGAAAAAACTGGTCCGAAATTTTCAAATATTCGAGTTGCAAAAATTCAACTCATTGACCAACACCCTAATGCAGATAAGTTGCATCTCGTTACTGTAAATTTAGGCAGTGAAACAAAAACTGTTGTTTGTGGTGCGCAAAATATTGAAGTTGGTCAGATTATTCCTTATGCTTCAGTTGGTTCAAAAGTTTTGGATAGAAAAACTGGTGAACAATTTGAACTTACTCCTGCAAAAATTAGAGGTGTGGAATCTCAGGGCATGCTTTGTTCTCAAGATGAATTGGGATTGGAAAATATGCAAGAGGAAGACGGTATTCTTGTTCTTAACAGAATATTTTCTGATTTGACGTTGGGTGAGCCTTTGGAAAAAGTTTTGGATATAAAAGAAGATATTGTATTCAATGTTGCTCCTACTGCAAACCGTGGTGATGAAATGTCTGTTATTGGTATTGCAAGAGAATTATCTGCTATATTCAACAAAAAATTAAATTTTTCACCTTTGCAAACAACTCAAGACAATTCAACTGATAAATTTAAAGTTGAAATTTTAGATAAAGAAGGTTGTAAGTACTATAGTGTTGGTCTTTTGAAAGATGCAACTATCAAACCTTCTCCTGATTGGATGCAAAGACGTCTTGAGGCTTGTGGTATTCGTGCGATAAATAATATAGTTGATATCACAAACTATGTTTTGCTTGAGTATGGTTGTCCGTTGCATGCATTTGATAATGATAAATTGAATGGCTATCTTTGTGTAAGAAGAGCTTTTGATGGTGAAACAATTGTTACTTTGGATGAAGTGGAAAGAAAAACCAATAACGATACAGTTTTGATTGCAACAAAAGAACAGTCAGTTTGTGTTGCAGGTGTATTTGGTTCTGCTAATAGTGAAGTAGATGCAAATACAAAAAATATTGCGTTAGAAGCTGCTTATTTTACTCCAGCTCAAAACAGAAAATCTGCAAGAAGCATCGGTTATAGAAGTGAAGCTAGTGCTAGATTTGAGCGTGGTGTTGATATTGAAATGGTTAAGCCTGCGTTGTTGAGAGCTATGCAACTTATGGTTGACCTTTCAGGTGCAAAAGTTGATGGAATTGTTGAAACTGGAGAAAACAAACTTCCAGAGATTGATATTACTTTAAGATTTGCACAAATAAAACGTATTTTAGGTTCAGAAATTCCGGCTGCAAAGTGTATAGAAATTTTGGAAAATTTGGGATTTGAGTTGTTGGGCAAAAATGATTTGGCTGCAAAATTTAGAGTTCCATCTTTCAGAATGGTTGATGTATATAGAGAAATAGATCTTATTGAAGAAATTTCTAGAATTTATGGTTTTGATAAAATTTCTCCTACATTGCCTAAAAATACTCAGTCTCCTGAAATTCAAGAAGAAACAAAATTGTTGAAAAAAATAAACAATTTGTTCTTGGGCGCTGGTTTTTGTGAAGCAATGACATCTTCTTTGGTGGGAAATCCAATTTACAAAGAATTTTCTGTGAACTTTGATGATGAAAAAGCAGTAAAAGTATGTAATCCACAAAGCGAAGAACATACAATGTTGCGTCAATCATTGATACCTAGCATAATGTCCGTAACAAAATATAATTTTGCAAATGGTCAAAAAAATCTAAGATTGTTCGAAATTGGTAGAACATATAAAGTCGAAAGATCAGCTACTGAACAAGATACAGGTGTTGTCGAAAGTAGAGTTCTTGCTGGTGTTATGACTGGTGATGTTTATAATGAAAAATGGATTAAAAAACCTGAGCTTGATTTCTTTACAGTAAAAGGTATGGTTCAAGATTTGCTAGAGTTGTTAGGATTAGAAAATAGAGTTCAGTTTAGAGATTGCTTAAAAGATACTGACAAGGCTTTTTTACATCCTGGAAAATCAGCAAAACTTGTTCTTTTGGGTAAACAACCTTTGGAAGTTGGTTTCTTGGGTGAAGTTCATCCGTTGTTGAAAGATAAACAGAAATTTCAACAAAATGTGTACTTGTTTGAGATTAATCTTGAAGAGCTATTGAAGGCTGTACATATTTCTACTATAAAATATAAAAAACTTTCGCAATTCCCTGAAGTTCAAAGAGATTTGGCTTTCATTGTTCCAGAAAGTGTTTCACACGAAGAAATTTCTAAGCTTATTAAAAAATCAGTGAAAAGTAATTTGTTCAATGGTGAAGAACTTTTTGATATCTATCAAGGTGAGCATATTCAGGATGGATTTAAAAGTATGGCATTTAGAATAAAATTCCAAGATTCTCAAGCTACACTTACTGATGAGGCTATTGAAGAACAAATGTCTTCAATCCGTAATAATTTGAAAAAGTCTGTAGCGGAATTGAGTTTTAGAGAATAAATTTTATCAGCTAATTTTATTGGTTAGTTTAATATTATTTTATTTCGTTTTAGATAAAAGAGAAAACTTATGCTTGATAACAATCAATTGGTAAAAGATATTACGGCAAAAGATGAACAAAAAGCTTTTGCAGCAGCTTGTTCTATTGTCAACACAAGCAATGCTGAGGCTTTTCGCATGCTTGCGGATAAAAGCGAATTTTTGTTCGATTTTGTTAAGAACAATGTGGCAAAAAGGCTTCATCGTGCGATAAATGAACGAAATTATCGTAATGTGTTTTCATTTTTGAGTACTTATGTTCCAGAGTATGAGGATGCTTTAATAGGTTCTTTGGCAAGCTTTGCTGATGAAGATTTGACTGATGAAATGTTGGAGCTATTGGAAAATGGCGATGATAGCCAAAAAGCCTATAGTGCAAAATATTTTGCTTATATACCAGATACAATTGGTGCTGATTTGCTTATAGATTATGCATTGAACGATGATGATAACGAGGCTCTTACATTTAACGCAGCTAAAGCACTAGGTGTAATGAAGATTGATGCAGCTTATGACAAGGCAGTTGAATTATTGTCTTCTGATGATGAATTTACTGTTTTAAAAGCTGTAAAATTTTTGGTTGCTTATGAAGATAAAAATGCAGTGGATGCATTGTTGAAAGCAATGGAAAATTCTTCAATGTCTGAAAATATTGCTGGTGAAATTCCATATCTCGAAAGTCTTTTGACATTGGTGCAAGAAAAAAGAGAGAACTCTCTACTTTGTGTTGAAAATATTTTATCGGGATTGGGCGAAATTTTGCCATTGAGTCAAATATTTAATTTTGAACTTTACGAAGTTTTGTCTTACTTGATTTCGGATAATCAACAAAACAAAAATCCTCAAGCTGCGGTTGTACTTTTGTCAGCATTGGCAAAATTTGATATACTTGCAAACAATGATGAATATACTTTTGATGAAGACAAGAACACAAAACAAGAAGTTGCTGAAATTTATAACCTTTTAAACAAACAACAAGAGTATTTTTGGAATGCTCAGAAAAAACTTGCGCAGCAAGAATTGTTTTCTACAAAATCTAGGATTTCTTCAGCAATTCAAGTTATTTGCGATTTGCAAATAATGGAAGCGATTGATAGTTTGAAAGAGCTTATTAATTCAGACAATGAGATTGTTGTTTGCGAGGCTTTAGGTGCACTCAGAATGTTAAATTCTTTGGATGGATTGGATAAAGATTCAATCGTTGCCAAGATTAATGACGAGAATAAAAAAGCAATTATAGAAAGCTTGTTTATAGGATGCTAATTGATACTCACTCTCATATAGATTTGGAAAATTTTGAAGACCATTTTGACAAAGTTATTGAAACAGCAAAAGAATATGGTGTTGAGAAAATTGTTATTCCTGGAGTTTCTCCTGTTGGATTTGAACGTATAATTGATTTGTGTGAAAGATATAAAAATGTTTTTGGTGCGGTTGGTGTTCATCCAGAGGATGTTAATTCATATGATGACAACGCTGAAAAGTTAATTCGAGAATATATTAAACACCCTAAAATTGTAGCTATTGGTGAAATTGGGCTTGATTATTATTGGGATAAATCACAAGTTGAAAGACAAAAAGAGATTTTTGAAAGACAAATTCTTATTGCAAAGGAGTTTGGCAAGCCTGTACTTGTTCATGACAGAGAGGCGCATTTGGATACTTTTGAAATTTTGAAAAAAACTAATGCTTCACAAATTGGTGTTGTAATGCATTGTTTTTCTGGGAGTCCAGAATTCGCTATGGAGTGTGTGCGAGAAGGGTTTTATATTGCTCTTGGCGGTGTTGTTACTTTTAAAAATGCAAAGAAAACAAAAGAAGTTGCAAAAGTTGTTCCGTTGGATAAATTGCTTTTGGAGACAGATGCTCCTTACATGGCTCCTGTACCTTTCCGTGGTCAAGAAAACCAGCCTGCGTTTGTAAAATTTGTTGCTCAGGAAATTGCTGATTTAAGAGGTATAAGTTTTGAGGAAGTTGCTTTGACAACGACAAAAAATGCTCAAAACCTTTTAAAAATTTAGCTTTGAGCATTTATTGATTTTTCTGAATATCATTGGCAATATTGAGTTACCAAATATTAATTATTCTACAGACCTTTGTATTGAATCATAGAAACAACATCAACATCTTTAAGCTTTTCTCTACCACCAAGGTCAGAAAGCTCGATGATGAAGGCTGCGCCAACAATGTTTGCACCAACTTTTTTAAGTAATTTGCAAGCTGCATCAACAGTTCCACCAGTAGCCAAAAGGTCATCGATAACCAAAACGTTTTTACCTTCTTCTATTGCATCAGCGTGCAT
Source organism: Candidatus Limenecus sp. (assembly GCA_045531805.1). Taxonomy (GTDB): domain Bacteria; phylum Cyanobacteriota; class Vampirovibrionia; order Gastranaerophilales; family Gastranaerophilaceae; genus Limenecus. Next base: position 6,452 of record JAZSES010000349.1, read on the forward strand.
TTCAATTTTGTCTGTACCGTATTCTAAAGAATATTCTTGAGAAATTACGTCTGCTGGTAGTTTTCCTGGTTTTCTAATCATTACAAAACCAGCACCAAGGTTGTAAGCTAGAGCTGAACCAAAGATAAAACCTCTTGATTCAACACCTGCAACATAATCAATTTTCTTATCAGCGTATTGTTCTGTTAAAAAATCAATCATAAATTTTAGTGCTTTTGCATCTTTTACTGCAGTTGTGATGTCTCTAAAAACAATACCTTTTTTAGGGAAATCAACGATATCTCTTACTTTCGATTCTACATAATTTTGCATCTTTTTCTTATTCCTTATCTTGTTTCATATATTTTATTGTGGCAAAGCCTGTTCAATATCCTCAATTATATCATTAACATCTTCTAGTCCAACTGATAATCTCATAAAGTCGTCAGAAATTCCGCAGGCTTTGAGTTGTTCATTGTTGAGTTGTCTGTGCGTTGTCAAACAAGGATATGTAATTATAGAACGAGAATCACCAATGTTTGTTGCATGAATGAGAAGTTTTACGTTTTCTATAAATTTAATCCCTGCTTCTCTACCGCCTTTAACGCCAAAACTGATTATTGATGAAGCACCTTTGGGCATGTATTTTTTTATCAATGGGTTATATTCATTTGATTCAAGTCCTGGGTAATTTACCCAAGCTATTTTAGGATGGTTTTCTAGGTATTTAGCAACTTTGAGAGCCGTGTCGGAAACTCTTTGCATTCTCAAATGTAGCGTTTCTAGTCCTAATAATGTCAAATATGAGTTGAATGGACTTATGCAAGAACCAAAATCTCTCAATAGTTGACCTCTTGCTTTTACAATAAATGCAGATTCTTTGAATGTATCAGTATAACTTAGGCCATGATAGCTAGGGTCTGGGTTAACAAGTTCAGGGAATTTTCCAGATGCAGTCCAGTCAAATTTTCCAGAATCAACAATCGCACCACCCATTGAATTGCCGTGACCTGAAATGTATTTTGTTAGTGAATGTACGACAATATCTGCACCCCATTCAAAAGGTTTGAAAAGGTATGGAGTTGGTACTGTATTATCGATAATAAGTGGAATATTATTTTCGTGAGCAACTTTTGCAATTGCTTCTACATCGACAACATTGAGTTTTGGGTTCCCAACCATTTCTGTAAAAATGCATTTTGTTTTTTCTGTAATAGCATTTTGGTAATCTTGTGGATTTTCACTTTCTACAAAAATTGTGTTTATTCCCATTTTGCGAAGTGTTGAGTTGAATAAATTGAATGTTCCGCCATAAAGTGTTGATGATGCAATTATGTCATCACCAGCTTTTGCTATGTTCAAGACTGCTATCATAGACGCAGCTTGCCCTGATGAAACGGCCAATGCTCCAACTCCACCTTCTAGCATAGCAAGTCGTTCTTCTAGAACTTGCGTTGTAGGATTTGAAATTCTAGTGTAAATATCTCCTGCAGTTTTTAAGTCAAACAAGTCTGCTGCATATTGAACGTTGTCAAAATCAAATGCAGTTGTTTGATAAATTGGTACAGGGATACAATGTCTATTGTCTTTTGCTTTATGTGCGCCTTGTACTGCAATACTATCAAATTTCATTTATTTCCCTTTTTTATCTTACATTAGATTTTATTA
>JAZSES010000264.1:0-9842 GCA_045531805.1 Candidatus Limenecus sp.
AGAAGAAAAACTTAATGCAATACAAAAAAGTGAAGAAAAACCACTTACAAGAAATGATTTAGACGCTTTAATTGATAAAAAAATAGAATTGCAACTTAGAGTGTTGAAAAAAAATGACGAAAAATCTCTCACACAAAATGATGTTGCAAATATAATTGATAAAAAATTAGCCGAAAAATTAAAATCTGACAAAAATGTCAAATATTTAATCAGAGAAATCATTAAAGACTCACCAGATGAAATAGCTAAAGCTATAACAAATTATGCAAACGATAAATACTATAATCAAGAATATAGCGATGCCTTTCGTATTGCATTACACCGTTATCTAGAGCTTTTAGGGCCAAATTACGTAGGTTAGTATACATACAAAATAAAAATAGAAAAATATCAAGGTCAAAAAATTTATCGCCACTTAAACTTTATATTCGTTTGGGTTATACTTGCAGTGTTGGAAAAATTTTATCGGAGAATGAATTATGTTATTAGGTGTAAATATTGACCACATTGCAACTCTTAGAAATGCAAGAGGTGGCTCAGAACCGGATTTGATACAAGCAGCTTTGATTTGTGAAGCAGCTGGTGCTGATGGAATAACTGTTCATTTGAGAGAAGATAGACGCCACACAAAAGATAACGATGTTGTCGAACTCAAAAACATATTAAAAACAAGACTAAATCTAGAAATGGCCTTGACTGATGAAATGCAAAAAATTGCACTTGATGTTTTGCCAGAAAATGTTTGTCTTGTTCCAGAAAAAAGACAAGAAGTAACAACAGAAGGCGGTTTAGAAGTCGCATCTAGAATTGAATTTGTAAAAGAATTTGTAAGACCACTAGTTCAAGCTGGAATAATTGTAAGTTTGTTTATAGACGCAGATAAAGAACAAGTTGAAGCTGCTGCAAAAACAGGTGCACAGTTTATTGAATTGCACACTGGTAAGTATGCAGAAGCTTGGGGTACAGAAGAACAAGAAATTGAATTTAATAAACTCAAAGAGGCTGCAAAATTAGCAAATGAACTTGGCTTAAAAGTTAACGCAGGACACGGGCTTACTTATGAAAATGTCCATAAAATGAAAGAAATACCAGAGCTTGTTGAACTCAATATTGGCCATAATATAGTTGCTCGTTCAGTTTTCATTGGTTTAGAAAAAGCAGTTAGAGCAATGAAATCTCTAATTTAAAATCCAAGTATTAACAAAAATGTCAAAACACCCGTAAAATATAGCAAAATATCAAACATTCACTTGACATGAGTATTTGTTAGATTTACAACAGACCTAGTTACATTAGTTTTGAACATTAAAATCTAATTTGGGACGGAAATCATATGACTATTTTCTTTTTTGGAGTGTTGCTCCTGTTTTTAAGCGGTATTTTTTCAATATTTTTTGCAAAAGATTTGAAAACTATATTCCTGTCAACTTTGACAGCAGTTGGTGCTCTATTATGTTCTATACCAGCAATCCAAGTTTTGGTAAACAATGAAAAACTTGTTTCAACAGTAAATTTTAGCAATATATTTGGCGAAATTAATTTCACAATTGACGCATTGTCAGCTTTTTTTGTAATTGTCATATCGATTATGAGCTTGATGAGTATAATTTATTCAAAAGGATATTTAAAAAATTACATAGAAAAAGGTAAGAACATAAACGCACATCTTGTTTTCTTATCAACACTAGTAGCTTCGATGCTGTTGGTCGTAACCTGTCAAAACGCTTTGATGTTTTTAATATGCTGGGAATTGATGTCTTTAAGCTCTTTTTTCCTAGTAATATTTGAAAACGAAAAGAAAGAAATATTAAAAGCAGGCATAAAATATTTAGTATTTATGCATATTTCTGTACTATTCATAATTTTGGCATTTGTAATTGCATCAATTAGTGCCGAAAGTTTAAATTTTACCGAGTTTGCAAAAGTTTTCAAAGAAAACATAAGTATTGCAAATCTGGTTTTCTTGTTGGCTTTTGTAGGATTTGGTACAAAATCCGGATTTGTACCGTTCCACAACTGGTTGCCTGATGCACACCCAGCAGCACCTAGCCATGTTAGTGCAGTAATGTCTGGTGTAATGATTAAGACAGGTATATACGGAATACTAAGAATTATTACCTTGCTAGCAATACCATCAAAACTAATTTCTTATACAGTGCTAACAGTGTCACTAATTACAGCTTTGTATGGCGTGTTGTATTCAATTACCCAACAAGATGTAAAAAGATTTTTGGCGTATTGCAGTATCGAAAACATAGGAATTATCGGTATTGGTATCGGAACAGGAATGTTAGGACTTTCTTATGGAAACAATATCACTGCAGTTTTGGGATTTACCGGTGCAATTTTACATATATTGAATCACTCTATATTCAAAGAAGTGTTGTTCTTTGCAGCAGGAAGTGTTTACACAAAAACTCATACTAGGGATATTGAAATACTTGGTGGTTTGATAAAATCAATGCCACTTACTGCGATATTTTTCTTGGTGTCATCAATTGCCGTATGTGCATTGCCACCTTTTAATGGATTTATCAGCGAGTTTTTGATTTATTTCGGTATGCTAAATGGCTTAACAACAAACAACTTTTTTACAGTAGTAACATTCTTGTTTGCAATTGCGGGTCTTGCTTTTGTAGGTACAATGGCTATGATTAGTTTTACAAAAGCATTCAGCATAATTTTCTTGGGTTCTCCTCGTTCAGAAATTGCCAAAGACGTAAAAGATGACGTTTCCAAGTCTATGACGATACCAATGGGTTTATTATCTTTAATAATGCTGGCAATTGGATTATTCCCACAACACATTTTGAAAACAATTAAAAATTGTATTGCGCAATTCACTCCAGATACAGAAAATATTTTGCTTGCACCGACACAACTATTACAACAAATATCTATATTTGTTTTGTGCTTTGTTGCTTTTGTAATATTGCTTATAGTCCTAAAAAAGATACTAGGCGGAAAAACAGTTATGCACGAAACTTGGGGTTGTGGATACGACCGTCTTAATAATCATATTCAGTACACTGGTTCATCTTATGCAAGTCCGTTTTTATCTATGCTAAAACCACTATTCAAAAAAGTTTTCGACATAGAAAAACCAAAAAGATTATTCCCCAAAAGCGCACACTTTAACTTGCACATAGATGATATTGAAGAAGCTTATGTCATTGACCCATTTGTAAAATTTGATGAATGGTTCTTGTCTAAATTCGAAAAAATGCAAAGTGGAAATATCCAGTCATATATTAAATATGGGTTATTATTCTTGGCATTAATTATAATTGGTTGCTTGATAAGCAAATAATAAAACAATAGGAAAAGAAAAATGTTGATAAAACTTCTAAATTTAATAATACTCTTAATCGTACCCTTTTTGATGATGGGCGTGATACAAAAAACAAAAGCATTTTGGGCAGGACGCAAAGGAGTATCTTTGTTTCAGCCAATATACGATTTCATTCGTTTACTAAAAAAAGATATGGTAGTGAGCAACACAACTTCATTCGTATTCCGTCTCACTCCAATCATTACATTCGCTACTGTTGTTGCAGCATCAATATTTGTTCCAATGGCAACTGGTAGTGCGCTTGTAAATATTACCGCTGGTTTCATTATATTCGCATATGTATTAGGCTTAGGTAAATTCTTTGCATTACTAGGTGCAATGGATACAGGAAGTAGCTTTGAGGGTATGGGTGCTTCTAGAGAAGTTTGCTTTACATCAATTGTTGAACCAGCATTTTTTATGATAATAGCTTCAATTATGGCACTAACAGGAAATTACACCTTTGATAGCTTGGCATTGATACTAGAAAAAGCTGGCAGTTATGGAGTATTGATAACAATTTTTGTAGTTGCTGCATTATTCTTAATGATACTAATTGAAGGATCGAGAGTCCCAGTCGATGACCCAACTACACACTTGGAATTAACAATGATTCACGAAGTTATGATATTAGATAATTCAGGTTGTGACTTGGCACTTTTGACTTGGGCAAATTCAATTAAAATGCTTTTAATTTCATCACTTATTGCAAACATACTTATTCCCGCAGGGCTAGGTATTTTTGCAGAAGTTGGAATATATTTATTAATCATTTTTGCAATAGCATTACTGATAGGAACAATCGAATCAGCAATCGCTAGACTCAGAATGTCACATGTTTTTGAATTTGTGTTTATAATGAGTTCTTTTGCCTTAGTTGTACTATCATTAGTAGTCGCAAAGATGTTTGGAGGTTAAAATGAATAACGGACTTGGAATAGAAAGCGGTTTTATACTTTTGTTTGGGCTTTCAATGCTCTATCTAGCGACAACTAGTCGTATTATTTCGCACATAAGAATAATTATAGCACAAGGAATATTATTGTTTTTAATCTGTTGTCTTGCTCATACAGAGCACACTGGATTTTTAAACTTTGCTTTTTTAACATTTGAAACTTTAATTGTAAAATCAATTATTATACCAATGTTTTTATTCAGAGTACTAAAAAGTACAAATGCAAACAGAGATTTTGCACCCAATGTTCCGCATTTCTATTGTTTAGTGATAGCCAGTGTAATTTTACTTGCTGGATTTTTAATTTCAAATTATTGGATATCTTCAGTAAAAATGATTTCACCAATATATTTTGGTGTATCAGTTGCAACAATTATTATCAGCCTTTGGTTAATAACAATAAAACATAAAATTCTTTCCAACGTAATAGAATTTATTACGATGGAAAATGGTATATTTTTGTTGTCACTTTCTGTATCAAAAGAAATGCCAATGCTTGTAAACTTGGGCGTATTGCTTGATATTTTCATCGCAGTATACATTCTTGGTTTGTTTGTAAATGTGATAAACAAAGAATTTAAAGACTTAGATGTATCTAACTTATCAGATTTGAAGGATTACGAATATAATGATTAATACACTTTTACTATTTCCAATATTCGCGGGTATATTGATGTTGTTGATTAGAAAAAGAACTTTTGACAACATATTGCTAAATTTGTATGCAATAATTCACTTTACTTGCACACTATTTCTAACATTTAATGACAAAATCGCAAAATCCGTACCATATTTTGCGGTAGACAACACAAATCGAATATTTTTATTGGTACTATCATTTGTATTTTTAATGGTAGTAATTTATAACAATGGGTACTCAAAACATTTACCATCTTTTGGAATACAAGTACGTAAAAAAAGAATTTGTCTATATTGGTTTACTATATTGTCATTTGTTTGGGCAATGACTGGTACAATATTAGCAACAGATTTAGGAGCAGCTTGGGTATTCATAGAAGCAACAACTCTTTGTAGTGCATATTTAATTTATTTCAACCGTACTAAAAGTGCTATCGAAGCAGCATGGAAATATGTTTTTATCTGCTCAATCGGTATTGCTCTAGCATTTGTTGGAATTATATTTTTAAATATATCAACAGGTAATATAAATTCATTAAACTATTCAGTTTTGTATCAAAATGCAACATCATTTGACCCAATTTGGTTAAAATTGGCATTTGTGTTTATGTTGTTTGGTTTTGGTGCCAAAATGGGTCTTGCTCCTGTACATTTTTGGCTACCTGATGCTCACTCAGAAGCACCTTCGCCAATTTCAGCATTATTATCTGCAACATTATTAAACTCTGCGTTCTTAGTAATTGTAAGAGTTTTCAAAATAATGACAATATCAGGAAATGATAGTTATGCAAGATTAATTCTTATGACAATGGGATTTGTTTCTCTATTTGTTACTGCAGTATTTGTTTATCATATAAAAAATTATAAAAGAATGTTGGCTTACTCATCAATAGAAAATATGGGTATTTTAGCTATTGGTACAGCTTTAGGAGGAATAGCTTATTACGCAGTAATATTACATCTAATAGGCCATTCATTGGCAAAAGGCTCATTCTTCCTCACATCAGGTAATGTGTTGGAATTCTTTGAAACAAAAAGAATAAAATCAATAAACGGACTTTTAAAAGCTGATGGAAAAACTGGTTGGTTATGGCTAGCATCTTTTCTTGCTATATGTGCATTTCCAACATCAGTTCTGTTTATCAGTGAATTTTTGATGATAAAAACAATGATAATTCAAAAACATTATGTTCTATGTGGATTGTTTGCATTTTTACTTACTATAGTTCTATTCGGAATAGGTAGGGTTGTTGTAAAAATGGCATTTGGAGAAGAAAGCAAAGACAAAGCACAACTTATTAAAGCAAATAAAGAAAAAGTAACTATATCAATGTATGTGCCTCAATTTATTATGTTAATAATAGTCTTTGTATTAGGAGTATACGTACCACCAGCATTAGACAACATTATTAAATTGGCTATTTATGGATTTTAAAATTAAAAGGATGCAATAATGAATTGGATAAAAACAAAAAATAATTCAAAACTAAACCTTAAAGATATTCCAATAATAAAAATAACAAAGCTAAGAGAAGAAATTTTGTCTCTAAAATTACGTCCACTTGCTTTTTTCGGCAAAGACTGGGGCTTTGGAACTGTTAGACTATTTGTTATTTTGGCTGACGACAAAAATGGAGAATTTCTTGTTTCATCCAGTGTATTTGCTCAAAATGTAAAATCATATGATTCAATAACAAGAGAAATGCCGTCATTTCATATGTTTGAGCGAGAGTTTTTTGAAGAGTTTGCTATTGAACCACTGGGACATCCTTGGTTAAAACCTGTACGAAAAAACCAAGACAAATATCCATTCTTTGAAATGGAAGGTGAAGAAGTCCACCAAGTAGCTGTTGGACCTATTCACGCTGGAGTAATTGAACCAGGGCATTTCCGTTTTATGTGTAATGGTGAAACAGTATATCACTTGGAAATTATGCTAGGCTACCAACACAAAGGTGTAGAAGAGTTGATGCTCAAAAAACACTCAAACCAACTAGCAGAGTCAATTGTTGGCGATAGTGTAATTGCATATAATACGGCTTATTCGCAAATTATAGAAACACTAAAAGATATAAAAATTAGTCCTAAAGCTCAATTGATAAGAAAACTTGCGCTTGAAATGGAACGAGCTGCAATTCACATAGGTGATATGGGCGCGATAGCAGGGGATATTGCTTATCTAATGGGTGCAGCAGTATATGGGGTCACAAGAACTCTTGTCATCAACACAATGTTAGAATTTTCTGGTAGCCGTTTTGGCAGAGGATTAATTAATATTGGTGGTGTTAATTTTGACCTAGAAAAAGATAAAATAGAAAGAGCTATAAAAACATTTGAAAAAGTAGAAAAAGATGTTGACAGAATGACCAAAACAATGCTGAAAAGTTCTACTGTAGTATCCCGTTTGGAAAAAACAGGAACTGTAAGTACAGAACGAGCACAAGAAATTGGACTTGTTGGAATGGCAGCAAAAGCTTCTGGTGTCGAGCTAGATACAAGATTTGATTATCCTGATGAATGGGTAGAAAAATTATCAATTACCCGTAAACCATTTAGAGGTATTGGTGATGTAAATTCTAGATTTAAACTTAGATACAAAGAAATAAAAGAGTCTTTTGCAATAATTAGAAAAATATTCGAAGAACTTAAAAACCACGCAGACGAACCAATTCTAAACACAACAACAAATGAGTTTGAAAAAGATGCTTTTGTAATTTCTGTTGTAGAGGGTTGGCGAGGAGAAATTGTCCATGTTGCAATGACTGACGACAAAGGTATTCTAACAAAATACAAAATAAAAGACCCCTCATTCAACAACTGGTATGGATTAGCCTTGGCGGTAAGAAACAATGGAATTTCTGACTTCCCACTTTGTAACAAAAGCTTCAATTTGTCATACTCAGGAAATGATTTGTAATTCAAAGGAAATATTATTATGTTCGATACATTAAAATCAAGAATTTACCAAGGACAACAATTTATAAAAGATATTCCAAATGCACCAATGAGAGAGCAATTTAGAGGAATACCGACATTCAAAAATGCAAATTGTGACAATTGCCAAAAATGTTTGAATATTTGTCCTACAGGAGCATTAAATCTTAACCCACTTTCAATAGACATGGGAAAATGTACATTCTGCGGAGCTTGTAAAAATATCTGCGAAAAACAAGCCATCGAGTTTTCAAATTGCTACAAGCTAAGCTCAACAAGTAGAGAAAAACTTATTATTTCTGAAGACATTACGCCTGAAGCTTTTCAGGAAATTGCTTTTGAAGTAAGAAAAGAAATTACATCTATATTCTCAAAATCTTTAAAACTCAGACAGGTTTCTGCTGCGGGTTGTAATGGTTGCGAAATGGAATTGAACGCTTGCTCAAACGCAAACTTTGATATGGGACGCTTCGGCATAGAATTTGTTGCATCACCTAGACACGCAGATGGTCTCGTAATTACAGGTCCAATATCAGAAAATATGGCATATGCATTGGAAGATTGTTACAAATCTGTACCAGCCCCCAAAGTTGTAATTCTTTGTGGTGCTTGCGCTATATCAGGTGGTGTATACCAAGACGCAACTCAAACAAACAGAGAGTTTTTGGCAAAATATCCTGTTGATTTATATATTCCAGGTTGTCCTGTTCATCCTCTAACGTTTATTAATGGTATTTTGGGATTTATTAGAGAAAAGAAAAAATAAAGATATCGTATAAACAACCGATACAAGTTTAACCAACCGTGTTTATAATGAAAATATATACGGGGAGGTTTGCTTATGGGAATATCTATAGGTAACGAAGTAAACGCACAAAACGCAATATTAAATAACCTTTACAGTAGCGTAAGAGGTTTATCTTCTCAATTCTTGAATACAGGAACTAGAGAATTTGCTAGTATTTTAAAAGAAAATTTCGACAGTATTGATAAAAATGCTGACAATAAAATATCAACAGAAGAATTGGCAAAAGCAGATATCAGAAACCAAGAATTAAAGAAGCTTATTGACAACAAAAATATCGAAAAAACGATAACAGATATTGATACAAATGCAGATGGCGTAATATCTTTCTCGGAAGTTAATCCTGAATCAAATGTACCAAACATACTAAAATCAGCATTACGAGAAATTCAAACAACAAAAGATTTTGGTTCAAGCACAATTAATTTAGCACAAAATTTGTGCAGAAATTACTATGCATCACCAAATATGACAAACTTGGCAACCAATGCAATAAGCGCATTAATGTAATATTATTTCCATTCAGGAAAATAGTAAATGGTTACAACATCTTGTGGAGTAATTTTTGCATGTCCACCTTTTATGAAGTTAGTAAATGAACCAACAAAAGGAATTGGAGTCAATGCCCATTTTAAAGGATAAACCCAATAACAACGATTTGTCCCCTTTTCGGTATACGTACTGATGAGTTGAGAAGTTTGTATCCCTGGTATTTCAAAATTATCTAATACAATCTCTGCAGGAAAACCATTCATACCACTACTAATAACAGTTTCAACTCTTGCTTTAACTAACTCGCCTTGTTTGAGAACTGTTTTTCCGTTATAACGTACTTTTTGCGTACTACGAAAAAAAACTTCTTGTCCTTCAAAAAGACCATTCTTTGTAGAAATTCCCTCTAATATAGTTAATTTTACAGGTATAGCTTGTGTGCCTTCAAAATTGTAAGGCAAAACACCACTCGATAATGCAATCGCATTACTTGTACAAATACAAAATATAGCAATAAACAAAGCTAAAAAGTTTTTATTCATACTTAAGCTCCTTCTTAGAGCCAGTTTTTATTTTATCTGCTAGTAATCTTCTATTTTCAATAGAAGTTAACAAGAAATTTTGATAATACTTATTGTTGATATATTCATTATTTTCCAAGTATGATGGATATTTATATGTAATGT
>JAZSES010000163.1:0-3834 GCA_045531805.1 Candidatus Limenecus sp.
CAAAAAGATAATGAACAAATAAAAAAACTAAAACTTGAAAAAAGTAATATAAAGCTAATAGAATACAGATACAAAGCTGGTATAATTTCTTATCTAGATTATATTCAATACAAAGAAACTCTACTTAGCTTGCAAATAGAGCAAGACAACTCAAAGGCACAAAGGCTTATAGACTACATTTCTTTGTACAAAGCAACTGGAACAAAACTATAAAAAATGAGTAAGATAAAAATCTTACTCATTTTAATTATTAATTAATTATCCTACTTTGAAACTTTATCTGCAGTAGCAGGCAAATCGTTTATACATTTTGCACAATCTGCATACTCTTTAACTTTCTTTGTAGTAATTTTTTTGCTATTCAAACAAGCTGAACCGGCAACACATCCACCTTCACAAGCCATAACCTCAACAAGGTTTCCTTCAGGACAAACGCCTTTCTTCGCCCAGTTTTTCAAGTCTTTAACAGCCTTTGAATTCAACCCGTTTACACAAGTAGGATACAACTCTGGAAAATCTTTCAATGCTACTTTCACAGATTCCGCAACCCCACCAGTAATAGCAAAGTTTTTACCTTCTTTTGAAGCTTCTGCAGAAAATTCGTATTCTTTACAGTTTGCTACTTCAATATTCATTGCAACAAACAAAGCACCCATTTCCTCAAAGCTCAATACAAAGTCTGTATATTCATCAGTCATTGCTTCCTTACGTTTAGCAACACAAGGACCAAAGAAAACAGTCACGGCATCTTTATCTTCTTCTTTAACAATTTTTGCAGTGTAATGCATTGGCGTTCTAGTTTCAGACCTAAACGGTTTCAACTCAGGAATGTGTTTATCAACAAGTTCATTATAAGCCGCACAACAAGATGTTGTCATAAACTCATCGCCTCGTTCCATTCTTTCGATAAAGTCCTCAGCCTCAGTTCTTGTTGTTATATCAGCACCTTGAGCAACTTCTTTAACTTCACTAAATCCACAATGTATCAAAGCCTGAGCTATTTTTGTTACAGGCACTGGTAACTGTCCAACTACAGATGGAGCTAACATTGCAACCACCTTTTTGCCAGCTTTAATCTGTTTTAAAACGTCAATAACCTGACTTTTTTCATGAACCGCAGCGAATGGACAAGCACCTACACAAGCACCACAACTAATACATTTATCAAAGTCAATGATTGCATGACCCATTTCATTTTTCTGAATAGCACCCACAGGACAAGCATCTTCACAAGGTACTTTTAATTTTACAATTGCACTATATGGGCAAACGCTCATACACATACCACAGTTTTTGCATTTGTCACCATCAATTACAGAACGACCATTTTTGATAGTGATTGCTCCAAATTTACAAGTAGATACACAAGGTCTTGCCACACAACCTTGGCACAAATCTGTAACATATACACGACTAGGTACACAACCTTTACAAGCTGCATCTACAACTGTCAAAATATTTTCCTCAGGTTTTACTCTTTCCAAAGCTTTTTGACCGTAGACATTCAATGATGTCATTTCATCATCAGTCTCAACACTTTGTCCCAAACCTGCAATTGCTCTTTGACGCATAATCGCTCTTTCCTTATAAATACAACATCTATAAGGAACTTCACCGTTTTTGGGTCTCATCTGAAACGGCAATTCTCTAATATCAGCCATTTCTTGATTGATAAAAGCTCTTATCAAACGAACAAGAACTTCTCGTTTAATATGTGTAGTATTACTATTATCCATTTAATTTACTCTCTATTGCTTTAATTACTTTCTCAACAGTAGCTTCGGATATTACTTCACCATCAAGTTTAACAAAAGGAGCTTTCATGTATGTGGCATCTTTGCACAAATCCAAACAAGTTTGAGCTTTTACCTCAACTCTTTTTCTATATTGCGGTGGAATAAAACTTTCAATATCTTGAAGTTTTGATGCACCCATTACAAAACAAGTCGTACCAAAACACAACTCTAATGTAATTTTTTTTGAATCTTCCATGTACTTCTCCCTTAGTCTTATTATGATATTAATTATCCGACAGCAGTAAACCTAAACTATATGAATTTTAAGTTTACTCTTTTAATATAACGTCCTGATAAAATTTTTTCCAGTTGTTTAACAACATTTTTACGAATTCCCAATTCTAAAGGTAAATCTGGGTCATAGTGAGCTTGGTTTAATTTCGAACCAATCATAAAGTCAATAACATCCGAATCAAGCAATAGTTCTATCAAACGACCAGCAGCATCATCTGGCCATCTGTCATAACCCTCATTCAAATATTCCAAAACTTTAGTAAGGGTTAAAATACCTTCAGTTATCAAGTCAACTCCATCCATTTTGGAACACGCCGGCAACATACCTTTATTATATTTTTCAGTAATAATTTCTCTATTAAGTTCTCTCGCAATAAGATTTGCAGTCGTACCACCAACAATAGCCTTACGACCTTTAAAATCATCAAATATTTTTGAATACTCATAATCTCTATCTTGACGATAAGGAGGACCTGTAAAAATAAGCAAGTTACGAGGTTGCCTAAAATACAACACCAAAGCAGATACATCATCTTTGGATTTTCTTTGTGGTTCTTTTCTTATCGCTTCTTTTACAATATCTTGAGATAACTGACTGCTAGAAATAGTCGGATTACGATATATTTCATCTTGCAAAAACTTAATCAACCCATCTCGACGCCAACCAAGTTTATAATCATCAGTACCCATACCAGCCTGAGTAACCCCATCAGAACAAAATACAAGCCTATCCTCTGGCTCAAGTTGAAAATTATACAAATGCATATGTCTATTCGTAAATTTTGTAGATGTTATAATTTCTGCTTCGTGTTCAACAACTCGCCCATTTCGAATATGAACAAAATCAGGATTGCCCTCTTCTACAATTCTTATGTGCCCATCTTCGGTACATTCAAAAGCAGAGAAAGTCGCGTAACTAATTTTTCGAACCTGACAAACTGGTAACGTATTCATAATAACTTCTGTAGCTTTTAGTATATCCTTGCCTTCCTCAATGAATTTCAAAATCATTGTAGCAGTCATAGTAGCAAGAATATTAGCCTTGATTCCACTACCCAAACCATCAGACAATACGGCCAATACACGCCCTTCATCAGTAAATCTTTTCAATTGAAAACTATCACCAAACGCATTTTGACCATTTTTCTTTTGTTGATAGCAATCGACATCGACAAAAAATGATTGTTCAGCCATTAGTTTTCTCCAGTAGTTGTATTTTCATCATAACTATCAAGATGTTCTTCATAGCCTTGTGCAATTTGACTTAGCAACAACTCAGTATCAACCATATGTTCACCAAGCAAACAAGCAATATTTTGAACTGTTGCAATATTTTTTTCGATTACCTCATGAGCTTTTTGCGCAATTTGTTCACGACGTAACTCTGTTTTCGTTACGTCAGTAATTACCGCACCGACAATCTTGTTTTTATCAATTTCAAAAACAGTAATATCATATAAATTGTTGCCAATTGGATAACGTTCTTTATGGATATCTTTACCAGAATTAAGTGTTCTTTTAAACAAATCAACAAAAGGAACAACTCTATCTAATGCTCCACCAGCAAGCCCTTCTGGTCTATCTTTAAATATATCCAACAAGTCTGGAGCAAACATTCGAACAAAAGCTTCATTTGTCTCCATAATCTTTAAATCCGCACTAGCCATAACTATTGCAGATGGCATAGAACGCAACATTGCACTAGCTTTACGTATTGCCAATTTTCTCATATAAGATACACACATTGAAGGCTCTGCATCACCAACCAACAAAGCTTCTGCCAGCTCACGACAAGTATCATAAC
>JAZSES010000199.1:0-12931 GCA_045531805.1 Candidatus Limenecus sp.
GCTAATATCATCTTTATCATCTCGGAATCGAATAAATACTGGGAATTGCAAACTACGTTCGCCCGTATCATGATTTAATGATATTTCTTTATATTTCACTTCAATGATTTTGCCGATAATATCTTCACGGTTATCCCAGATATCGTGTCTGACGTCATCTGAAAATCCAGAACCAACGCCAACTTCATTACCATTAAAATCTACAATTAATGCGCCAAGAGTATCTTTAAACTTGCCAGTACCGCGCTCATAGCCAACAATTCGTAAATCCATTGTATAAAACTTTTTTACTTTTAATAGACCGTTATGACGTTTACATTTATATGTAACGTCTCTGGCTAACATGCAACCCTCTTTACCTTCTGAATCCATCTTATCTAGATATATGCTAATTTGTGATTGGTCAGTACCTTCATACAAGAATGGAACTATATCTACATTTTGTAAGTGATTAGAATTTATATAATTTTTCAGATGAGTCATTTGTAAAAGTCTATCACGATAGGTTAATTTACTTTCACCTTCAATAAATTCACTCTCAGGTAATAAATCGAATAAAATAAATTTTAATATTCGCTTTTCTTCTGCAGTTGCATCAGAATTTAAAATTCCGGTTCCTAATGTGAAGTTTTCACTATCTGATAAATTTTCAACATTTTCACGAACAATTTCGCCGTCAAATATCATAGGTTCTTTAAAGTAAGATTGTAAATTGTTTAAATCATCTATGATGTGCGGTATATTATTAAATGCTTTGCCTTGTCTACTTATAATTTCTCCTTGTTTAAATACTGCACGATTACCATTCATTTTTTGAGATAGACAGAACCATTCGCCTTCATTTAACTTTACATTTTCAAATGAGTATGCATTCTGCACTTCAAATATATAAATAAAATCTTTACCATATACATTACGCACTATTTTAGAATCAATACCTAACTTTAAAGATTTTGTAATTATAGACGAGACAAAATCTTTTAATTCAATAGACTCGCAATAATTATCTATAAAACGTTGGCATACAGCTATATCACTATCGCGCCCCGTGTTATTTATAGATAAATAATTAAGTAAGTCTTGAAGATTATTAAATTCAATTAATGAGTCTGTCAAATTTGACTTTTTAGTTAAAAACGATTTTTTTGAAATCAGTGGTTTTTGTACACTTAAAATTTTATTTATTTTACTATTACTTATACCTGTAACTATCAATGGGTTATATAAAAATTTTAATAAATTTTTAAATGAATCATTATTAGATTCGCGCTCTAAAATGCTTTTCTTAGCTAAAGTAGATGAGACTGATTCGATTTCTTTACAAATGTCATATAATTGTTTTATCATTATTAGTATTCGTCCTCTATAGTTATTTATCAATTAAACTGTTTAACTTTTAATCTCCAACTAGGATGTTTCTTCAATAACGCATCACGAGCAGATAGTGCGCCGTTATAAGTGTATAGTCGCATATCTGGTGTAATTCGGTTTATACTATGATACGAAAATTTAGATTTCTTTGTTATAACCATAGTTTCGCCACTTTGTGTAATTAAGTAAAGTATACAATCTTTCGGCTCTTCTGAAATTTCAAGTCGATTATCATCAGGGATAGGTTCATCTATTTTTGAATTGTCAGATATTACTGAAAATTTATCATACCCGCAGCAATCACATGTCAAATCATCTAAGTGATTTGAATTTAGCAACTCAATAATATGACCGCACAATTCGCACTTAACAATTAATTCCGGTTTATTCATAAATATTACATCTCCTCATATATCGTATAACTGTAATTCATCTATCGCTAAAATTTCATTTAAATCTAAATCAAAGTGTTTACAAAATTTAATCAGAAAACTAAGTGTAAATCTCTGCTGACCTGACAACATTCGATTTAAAGAACTAAATTTTACATTCAATTCTTCAGATAAGCCTATTCTAGATATCTTCTTTAAATGCATTATTGAATTTATTTTTGATGACATTTTATTATATAAATCAACGTCTAACTCAGTGCATTTTCTAAATTTAGCCACTAGGTCTTACACTCCTTGACATAAAATTAGAATATGCATTATAACTTTTAAAGTTTCTAATACTTCTAGCATTTTCAATTAACATACAGCGACTGCCTGAAATATAACTATAATCATCTGTAATAAAAATAATATATAAATTAGCATACGTTTTGCAAAGTTCATTTATGCGCATTCTAATGTTCAGTTTTTCAGCGATACTCATAAACATAAAATCAGTAGAAGTACCGTCTATTATGCATACGATAGACTTATCTGTATTTGCGACAAACTTGGAATCGAATTCATTAAACAATTCTGACGGTTTGTGTATATTAGTATATGACACTTTAGGACCTTTAATGAATTGATTTTTTAAAAAGTATTCATGCATTTCATTTATTAACGATTCTGAATTTTCAAAATAGCCGGGGATTAAAACGTTTAGTCCTTTTTCAAATTTAAACGTTTTACAGTTAAATTTTAAATATGTTTTATATCTTAACAATGATGTAATTCACCTCTTAAATTTATATAATGACACTACGTACATAAACAATAAATCTATTAATATTGCAGCGGCACCAAATACACCGCTAAATACAAAATCTTCAAATATTACAAATGATACACTTAATCCTATACACATTGATATAGAACAAATATGAATTATTGATAAACATATTATGGCAATAACTTTATCACGCTTACTTAATTTGCTAGGACTAGTTGATTTAGGATTATAACCCATGTAATTACCTTTAGTCATACATGTTATACAGCTGTCAGTATCATACGATGGACGTCCATCTTTACTCTCGCTGCACGATTTGCATTTGATAGATGACATAATAATTAACTCACTCTTTCAATAAATTAGAATAACGGTTTACGTTTTACATTTGATTTGCCTGTCTTACGACTAACGGTCGTGTCAACTGTGCTTAAATTTGATTTTTCAGTATTATAACTAATCTTACTAGTTTTATTAACTGTATTTACAGGTTTAACAGATTTATCATTAAACCTGTGTGGATATAATATTTTGTCAAATGGTATTGGAGTATCAGCAGTACACACTAATTCAAAATCAGTTAAATTATTGTCGGTTCTATACAATCGATATCGTCTCTTATCCTTAAACGTGTCTCTTATTGATACAGCAATAATATTACTATTTGAATCTAAATAGGTAACTGATACATCGTCTAGATTTATTTTTGACATAATTTACCTCACTTCAATATTGCGTATAAAGCTGACTTATTTTTATTTATAATTGAGTACACTGTCTTAAGCGGTATTTGTAATTGTTCAGCAGTCTCAGGTCTACTATATCCCTGCGCGATACATATAAACACATTCGCAGTTAATTCATCAAACATATTATGTAAAGAATTAAATATTTCTAAATCAGTATTATTTTTATATTGTCTAGAATCGGGTATAACATCCTGCAGCACTGCATTTGAATCAGTAAATCCGCCAACATACGCAGGTTCTTGCAGTGAATGTAATTCAGTCGGACATTGTCGTTTTTTATATGTATACGGTTTTAATAGTCCATACATTAATCTCTCTAAACACCTAGAATAGAATGTAGTAAATTTAGTATTTTGAGATGTATCAAATGATAACGCTAAATCAGTTATCGTAGTCATTATATGGGATACTGATTCTTCTGGTTTAACTGAGGTATATTTTGCAGTTATTAATTTTGTCGTCGGCAGTAACTTTATGAATAGTGCTGATATTAATCTGTCGTCATTAGTGATTTGATATGATTTCACTAAATCCTCTAAAGAACTGCGCATCATTTCTGGTGTTACAAATTGTCTTAAGTATCTTACGGTTTCTTCCATGGTATTTTTCTCCAATCCTAAAATTATATAAGTCCTTAAATTTAGCTTACATATGATATTATATCACAATTGTTTATAAATGTAAATAGAAATTTTAAATTTTTTTAAATTTTTTAAAAATAATTGCCGCTCAAGTGAATTAAGCAGCAATTTTTTGAATATAATAAATATTTTATAGTAATTAAAACATATAATTTATAAATTTTTTAAATTTAGGATGTTTAGACGATGAGTGCTTACTAGCAGTAGCATAATTAGATTCTATTTTAGATTTACGAAATTCGTCTTTGTCAAAATCATAACCAGGAATAACCGTAATTGGTATCTCGAATATTTTATTATCAACACCTGGCAATCCTACTACAGAAAGAGTTAAGTTTAATTTATATTCAGATTCATCTATATCAGAGGATTGCATCTTTTCTGACATGTGAATTATCACACAACCCATATTAGGATTATAAATTTCAATGTTAGAGGTAAAATCTACGCCATTAATTAATAGATTAACTATCGTAGTGTCTGACATCGGTACATATATATGATTACTATCAGATAAATGCATAACTAATTTGTAATCATTTAAATTATTTTTATATAGGATAGCAGTGTTTGCGCAATAGTTAGAATTCACGTTAATATCAAATATTTTTATAAATCTATCAGTCAAAGTATTCATTTAGTACTCGCCTGCCTAATTAAGTTTTCGATGCTGTATATTTGTGAATGATCTAATTTTGAAAAATCACACAAATCATACCCAATCATCTTATGCGCGAAAACACCATCGGTCATGTCTTCAAAAAATACTACAATGCCTGATTCAGTAAATTGTAAAAATTTATAACCAACTGAATTAACAGCTTTAAGAAATTCTAAAGTACTTTTATCAATTAAGTCAAAACTCACAAATTTTACATTAAATCCAAAGGAATTTAAAATGAGCTCAATATCCTCGTTTGATGATATGCCGTTAACATATCCCAAACTATCGTCAGTACATTCGCATAACATTGATATTATAACTGTATCATGTGATTTATCATAAATCTGCACGCATTTACATTTTGTATTATTATCAATTAATATACTAAGTACTCTTAATTTTAAATTGTTATTTTTTACTGAAGTAAGACCGACAATTTGATCTACGTCAGAAATTTGATATAGCTCTGAGTTAACACCGGAAAATGTATTAGCCATACTACATTCCTCCAACAATTTCATTATTTATATCACTGGGTAATATTCCAGGTAGTTGTCGTGTAATACCTATTATATTTATTAAATCATCATAATATAATGTTTTTGCTTTAGTTAAAAATTCATCAGGAGTATTTAAATGTTTATCTTTAGGTAATAAATACCAAGAATACAATTGTTGATTACTTATATTAATGTGCCAACCAAATCCAAGTTCATATTCACTTATCTTATTTTTAACTTTTATAGTTATTAAATCACCGCATAAAGCATTACCTAAACCAGGTACACTTAAAACTAAATTAGTGTAATATAACTCATCAGCACTATAGTTATTACCATCTGCATCAGTTACAGATTGTATTTTAAAATTAGAATCTAATTCAATCTTACTTACAGCTATTAAATCATGATTTACTTTACTATAAAATCGAAATTCATTTGATGTTATATTACTGTTAGTCATTTTTAACAGCACCTCCTATATTTTCTTCCAAGGCAGATAATTTCTTTACCATTTCTGAAGCGTATTGTCTAACTTTATCTCTAGACTCAGGACTTACATCTGAGTAGTCTACATATGTGTCATCGTCAGTTGAGGAAAATACAAAAGAATTTAACTTTTCGTCTTTAACTATGGTGGTGATTAAATCATTTGAACGATTTATGCATTTCATGATAGTGTCCATAGTTGATTGTACTATTTCAAGATTATCTGGATATTCATTCATTAGCAGTGTTGACGTTTCAATAAATTTATCTTCAATCGTGTCTAAAAATTTAGTTAACTTTATAATACGCAACATTTCGTTTTTAGCTTGAGCAACTAAAAATAATTTACCTTTATTAATCTCTGAAAATGAATCACTTATTAAATTTTTATCTATTGCATCTGTAGCGATACAATCCATAATTTCACTTGGATTAGTATTATTTAATTCAGACATAACGATACCTTCTTTATTCTAATAACTCATTATATTGTTTTAATATTCTTTCGCCATATCTGTTAGCTAATAACTCAGGTAAATCAAATCCTTCATTATTAAATGCTTTAACTACATCATCACCGAATGAATTTGTAGGCTCAAATATAAACTTTAAATCTTTTAATTTTATATCTAATTCACTCTTTACATTTTCAAAATATATTGTTAACAATCCAATCAACGGTATCTCAACTGATATAGATTTTTTACCCGATAAACGCTGTTCGCAAATGCGATATAAAATTAATTGTTGTATGTTGCGTATGTATTCCATGTTTATTTTATTTGGTAAACCATTTATTAAAGATAAATCTTCAGCAATATCTTTAGAAAAACGAGTGTCTTGTTTATTTTTAGTTGACATATAAATTTTTTACCTCGCTAGTTATCATACATTTGTATTAAGTAAGAAATCATTTTACGTCTATCAATACCCATAAAATGATATAAATTTTTAAATAGTTTATTAAATCTTTTTAAGTTATTTATATCTGACCAATCTAACAAATTCATGGCCGATTGAACTGCTGAAAGAGAATCATCAAAGCATGCGGCTTGTACATTAATCAAATTTGATAGACGATTATACACGCATCTATTCATTATATCATTTTTAGATTCTACAGTAGATAAATTTAAGTCCAGTTCATGTAATTCTGATTCTAATGCTGTCATTTAATGTCTCTACCTACCTTTATTGATTCAAGAACATTACTAAATTGCATTAACTGTTTTTGAGCCTGTCTAGTCTCAGAACGTTCATAACCCGCTTTAACCAATGACTCACGCCATGACATATTTTCAATATTAAAATACTGGTGTAATAATATTACACGTATCGTCTTTTTAAATTCATCTATCGTAGGTATCTGTATTAAAGATCCACCAAAATATTTTACTAAATTAGTAAAAGAATCCTTATCTAATAAATATGCTAAATCACTCATTATTGAATAACTTGGTACATCTCTCAATGCAAACAGTGTTTCACATACAACGGCGTACACGTCTGACTGACCTAACTTTTGAAGCTCCTTATCAGTTAGCACTAAATTAATCCTCCTCAGGTGTTAAATATAACTCAGACGTGTATAACGAATTGTATGCTACGTCAAGATCTTCGCAATCAGTTATAAATAAACTATCCATTATATTCTCGCGAACCTGCGTAACATACATATTCAGTGATAATTTTAAATCGTCTGTTAAATGAAAATATATTAATTTTTTATGTAACAATGATAATGATATTGATATATCTAATGCAATTCGTTCTGCAGGTTTATTTGCATATTTTGAATTATCTAATACACTTTTTATAATTTCGTGTAAATTGGAGAGCATAGTTTTATTTTCAATAACTCTAATGTCTCTAGAAAAGTTTGAACTGGAAGATACAAAAGTATTTACGATCGCATCTCTAGCCAATGGATCAAATCTAGTATCAAATATTTGATGAGTAGTTATTTTACGCTGTTTAGGTACGTAACAAAATTTTATTAAGCGATAACAAAACGCTTTCCAAACGCGAATACCATAACCTTGAGTGACTTTTAAAAACATATCGGCGGCAACATCATGAGTTACACAGTCAAAATCTGCAGGGCTCATGTTCCACTTCTGTGACATAATAAGATTACCAGTTAACTGAACTAATAACTCATATATTTCAGGATTAGTGGGGTCCGTGTCCTGCAGATAATTTAATCGTTTTTCTATGTCACTATTTTTCATTATTAGTTTTCCTCTAGTTTAAAGAATCATTTAAACCAGTCAAACTAATTCGCTTACCGGTTTCATCGACATCATATGATTCACAGATGTCTGAAATATTAACGTTTAATGACGTACATACTTTAAGTAATGTATCAGTATTTACTGATTGATTTTTAGACAATTTAGCTAAAGTACGAGTAGTAATATAGCTATCTTTATCTTTTTTGCATAACCAACATTTTGGTAGATGTCTATCTTTTAATAACGACCATAATGGTTGAAAGTCAATAACTTTAGTATGCATCAAATACCTCTATTCATAAATTTACTTTAGTATACAATTCTATTATATCCAAGATATATAAATTTGTAAATAGTTAATTTTAATAATTTTTAATTTTTTAAAATAATCGTTTTAATCTTTTTTGCATGGCACGTAAGCGCTGTTCATAACATGATTTACCAAATCCGCGTGCTATGCTATCAGAATCAGTTAATGGTCGCCCACAGCGTTTACAAGCATATTTTACAGGTTCAGACAAATTTGATTGATTATCGTCAACTACATTATATTTTTTATTCATAACGTTACTTATTAGATAATTTGCAGACCAATTAAAATGCTTGCATCTTTGATAATATTTTACGCGTTTGCTCTTATCGTTAAATTTACAATTACCGATTGAACCTCGACCAGGCAACCGCTCTTCTAATTCGTAATATGCGCAATGTTCACATTTTATATTTGTTCGTTTATTAACATTTACAGATTTTCTCATGAAAGTACTCCGCTTAACATGTATTCAAAGGCATAATCAGAATCAATGGTCCCAGATTTAATGCCATAATCAATTTTTTGTAAAAATGATAAAATTTCAAGAATTCTTTTTGAACTATAATACGGTAAATATCGTTTCATATTATTTTGAACAAATGGTGTTAAATTCGTAGTACTTAAATAACCTAATTTATTTGCACAACCGTAAATATATAAATTACGGAAATTATTATACAGTACAGATAATAAACCAAAATCAAATTCAGTTTTACTTAAATCAGCTATATACTTATATACTTTATCATTTTGTTGTGTCATTATATACTCAGATAGTTTAAACATATCTTCATTAACTAAATTAATGAAAGCATTATCATTCATCATATAATCAAAATCATCATCAAGTGTAGAGAAATCAGTATTGTCAGTATTATATAATAAACAATATTGATGATATAACATCAGCTTTTGGAATTCAGACATAAATTTAGTTACGTTATTGTTGCATCTTTTAAATAGTAAATCACGTCTATCTTTAGATAATTCACTGCATTCTGGAAAAACTGACACAATATCTAATGAATCAGATTTAACTGTAAATATTGCTGATTTAAATTTTTTAGCGAACTTAGTTCTAGAATCTAACTTATCACAGATATAAATTAAAGCATGCCCATTTAAATATTTGCCGGAAACTAAGTCGTCCCAAATGCTGTCATTCTTAATAAGCGGTTCAATATTTTTGCATACATAGCATTTTTTAACATTACCTGTTAAAAATGATTTACCGATAAATAATTGTCTATTAACTGTAGCGTCATCAATTAAGTTAATCACTCCATGAGTTTGTTCAAATTTACTACTTATAATAATTTTCGCTAACATAATATCATCAGTAACTATTATTCTAAAATTTTCGCATATATCGGATGCTGAATTAGATTTTTTAGTTGCGCTAATTTTCTTAGTAGCCACTATGCAGACACTCCTTTGACTTCAAATAACCACATATCAAACAACATAAGCTTATTTATAGATTTCATATTTAGTCTTTGTAAAGCGTGACTGGTTGACATGATTAACTGATGAGCTTGATTTGCTGGTAATGTAAGTGCTGCACAATTCATTAATACTGTAAAAAACAAATCTAATTCATAACCTGAGCCGTCAGCTTTTAATTTTAAAGAATCAGCAATTTTCATCGCATTAAACGTATTTGCAACATAAATGTTGGCTAATACTTTTTGGCAGAATTCAACTAATGATATTATTCCGCAATTATGTGCTCTAGAAATGTCTCCTGGTGTTTTAAACGCATTAATTAAATAACTAATTTCATTTTCAGAAATGCCTTCTAACGTATTACAAAACTCAGTCAATTCACTAGCTGAATAACCAGATAATTTAATTACATTTGCTCTACTTAATAAAGTCTGTTTTATATTTTCAACTGAAATAGTTTCAATCATAATATATAAATTAGGTGGTATATCTTCACATAATTTAAGTATGGATTCCTTAGCTCTGAAATTCATTGAATCAAAATCGCTTAATACGTATAAGCGAGGTTCTGTATATGTCGGGGCGTCGAGACAAATTTGACGTATATCATCAATTGAATTAATTTCATTGTATTCGGCATGAATTTTAGTATCATTTATATACTTTATTAATGTCGTTTTACCACTACCACGCAAACCGCAAATTACTGAAAATCTAGGAAATTTCATGTCAGCTATCTTAGATATTTCAGTCAATACTTTTACTTGTCCTATCACGCCTGACAACTCCAATTAAATATACTTATTTCAACTAAAGGAAGAGGATTATTCTCATACCGAATATTTTCGTATAGCTTACTAAAATTACTAAGTAACCAAAGGAACTTATTATCAAATTGCAGTAAATTTGTAACCGGTTCAATATTAGGTAAAGTATTATTCAACGATGATAATCTTGACTTATTTAAATCAAGTATAAATAGCAAGCAGTTATAAATAAATTGCTTGGGGTCTATACCGTTTTGATATAAATTTTCAAGTATTGATATTGAAGTATTTGTATCTGAACTTATCACTGCAGTAATAAACTGCGACATATCTTCATAATTACCGCTACCTAAAGCAGCCGTTACATTCTCCATACATAATTCAGTACTATAAGCCAAGCACTTTTCAAGATTGGCGATAGCTTGTCTTACGCCATTATTTGATAAACTAACAATATAGTCTAACGCATCTTCAGTATACTCATAGTCCGGCGCTCCTAAAGACTCAGCCTCGTCATCATTACCATATAATTCATTCTTTTCACAAGCGATTATATATTTAAGTCTATTCTTAATATCCTCAGATGTAACCTTTGTGAAATTAAACTGCTGAACACGTGTGAGAATTGTTGTCGGTATTTTTTCAGGATTTGTAGTACAGAATATAAACTTTGTAAACGGTATAGGTTCTTCAATAAGTTTAAGGAATGCTTGCCAGCTTGCATTAGAGAGTGCATGACATTCATCTATAATATAAACTTTATACTTAGAATCTAAACTGCGCTGCTTAGCGTTTTGTATGATTTGTCGCACATTATCTACACTATTATTTGATGCAGCATCAATTTCAATAGGGTGACCTTGATAATCATTCATTTCATTTGAAAATATACGAGCTATTGTCGTTTTTCCGCAACCGGAAGGTCCGTTAAATAAGTAGCAGCCCACCAAACTGTCTGAAGCAAGTTGTTGCTTTAGAATTCTAACAGTTGTTGACTGTCCAACTACATTTTCAAAATCGTGTGGGCGATATTTTACAGCCATCGACATATTACATTAATCCTTCTTTCCTTAAATATTCTAAATATTCTTCAAATTGACGTTCATTTAAAATAAAATAGTTATTACCTTTTTCTCCGCCAAAATTAAATGCAAGTATGCCATCTTTTTTATGTGACATAATTACTTCTTCATTTAATTTATTTAGCCATTCTTTTTTAATAGTAAATTGTTGTTTTTCAGTAGTAGCCGTCTTGGCCTCAATTAAAAGGTTATCATCTATAATTACGTCACATTTTTTAAACTTACCAGCGCCTGAGGCAGGTTGTGTACGACCACCAAAACGTTTAGCAATATAGCCTTCTTGCCGTTCTGCCCAATATTTTGTGGATTTATCATTATCAGTATAAGCCATCAGCAATCACCCTTATCATTAAACAATTCACATAACTTATCATTTCTAGTTATATTACCAACTATAACTAATTCATTTATATTTAAAGGTCCCATATTAGATTCTTCTTCAATTGATTTGTTGGTATGATATAAATACATTCCGCGTACAGAATCATAATATACGTAAATTAGTAAATCAGTATTATATGGCGATGATAAAACATCAAATTCAAATATCATAGTGCCAAATTTATCATTCATATATGTATATGCACAAACTGTATCTGGCATAATTTGAACTAAAGTATTAACTGAGTTTTTAACATTGCCATTTTCATGTAAATCTATTATATTTGATGATAAAAACCAAGAATCACCTATCTGACATAAACGACCGACTTCATCATTGCCGTCCAGTGTAAGTGCTTTGCATAAACCAATATCATTAACTTTTATCATTTTCAACAATCACCTCTATAACTTCACTGAAATTTGTATGACACTCAAAATCAATTTCTTTTAATATCTGATTATATACTGATTTAGCTGAGGTCATTATTTTAACTGGCTCATTACACCCGCAAAACCAAAGCCAAAGTTCTCCGCGGGTTTGTAAAAATTCAATTTGAGTTAACATTGAAACATTTATCAAAGTAGGATTATTAGGAGTGTTTAATTTTATCCATTTCATCATTATTAATTTCCTTATTAATATTATTGAGTATATTAGTTTTATATTTTGATTGTTCTTTAGCAATTCGTCTATCTTTTTGAAGATTTGCAATATTAAGGGATTTCTCGGGATTTTCATTATAACATTTATGAATCCAGTAATCTTCGCGTTCCGATAAACTGATATCTTTTGGAACTATTTCAAGAACCTCAAATTTGTAATCAGTGATTTCATCAATTGGAAATCTTTCGGACTTTAAATGTTGTCCCCATCTAAATATAGGGGCATAGATAGTTTTACCTACATAAAATTCCTGAGTTGATTTTTTACTAATTTTATATATGTAACCTGCTAAACCTATATAACTCCAAGAATTTATATCAACAAATTCATTTGATACATTAGGATCTAAATAATGAGCGCGATGTTCTTTATCTATATAATCATTAACACACTTATCACAACAAAATGGTAAGTCAGCATACTTATCTAAATCATTACCTAACTGACTTCGAATTTCCCAATC
>JAZSES010000008.1:0-6688 GCA_045531805.1 Candidatus Limenecus sp.
TGCCGACGAAACAAGACCAAGACAACAAGGTGCGAGAATAACAACTTTTGAATTGGTAATGGACAATATTCCTGTAACTCTTATCACAGACGGAATGAGCGGACACTTTATGAGCAAAGGTATGGTTGATATGGTTGTGGTAGGTGCAGATAGAATTGCCGCTAATGGTGATACCGCAAACAAGATTGGTACATATAACTTAGCTATTATTGCAAATTATCACAACGTACCATTCTACATTGCAGCACCACTTTCTACTATTGATGTTTCGATTGAAACAGGTAAAGAAATACCTATCGAAGAGCGTTCTCACGAGGAGGTTACACATATAAACGGAAAAAGTGTATGCGCAGAAGGTGTAAAGGTTATTAATCCTGGTTTTGATGTTACCCCAAACGAACTTATCAAAGGTATTATTACAGAAAAAGGGATTTTATATCCGCCATACAATGAATCAATAAAAAAAGCATTCAACTTGTAAATAATTTCTATTACACAAAATATCTGCTAAAATAGTAGAAGGTTACAAAAAAAATAGACTGGATTTTAAATGAGCACATATTCAAAAAGAGATGCTAAAGTTTACAACAAATTTAGAACCATATTTCAATGGATAGCTTGCAATATATTTTTTGGGGCATTCATAAAATTGATGTACAACTACAAAGTTGAAGGCAAAGAACACATCCCTAAAAAAGAAAGATTCATTGTAGCAGCAAACCATATTTCTGGAAGAGACCCTTTCCTTCTACCATTTGCATTAGATGTCCCCATCGCTTTTATGGCAAAAGAGGAATTGTTTCAAAAATTCTTTTCAAGACTTCTTATGGATTTTTGTGGTGCATTTGCTGTTAACAGAGAAAAAGTTGAAGTTTCAACAATAAAAACAGCAATAAATATAAAAAATACTCATTGGATGCTAGGATTATTCCCTCAGGGAACTAGAGACACAAGTGATAGAGTAGAAAAAATAAATAGAGGTTTTGCAACATTTGCGAAAGCAACAAAATCTGGTATTTTACCAGTGGCAATAATTGGGTCTGATCAAAAACCAAAATGGTGGCCATTCAGTCCCAAATTAACAGTAAAAGTTGGGCAACTAATACCATTTAGTGACAACATCGAAGAAATGATGCAACAATGGTGTCAGACCCTTTCAGAATTAACAGGTAAAGAGTATATATTAGAAAGTTAAAACACAAATAGTCGGAGTATGAAATGGCAAGGAATTACGCAAGAAGATATGCTAATGAATACAACTGGTTTAGATTTTTTTACCAAGGTATATGGTGTGTTTTTATAGCCGTACCAATATTTTGGTTATTCTATAAATTTGAAGTACGAGGCAGAGAAAACATACCAACTGATAGAAAATTTATTTGTGCAGCAAACCATGTTTCTTATTTTGACCCATTTATGGTGTCAGTTGCTGTATTAAAACCTATTGCCTATATGGCCAAAAAAGAGCTTTTTGAAAATAATCCATTCACAACAATGAATATGGATTTTCTTGGAGCATTTGCGGTTAATAGAGAAAAACTAGAAGTTTCAACAATAAAAACAGTGAAAGAACTAGTAAAAACGAATTGGTTATTAGGAATATTCCCTCAAGGTGGTATTAGAAAAAACCACACAATTGAAAATATAAACAGAGGTTTTGCGGTAATTGCAAAAGCTGCAAAATGGGATGTGTTGCCAATATCGATAACTGGTTGCGAAAAATACAATTGGATACCATTCAAATCTAAAGTTATTATTCAAATAGGAAAACCAATTTCTCACACTTTATCAGAAAATGAACTTATAGATACTTGGGGCAAACAAGTAGCATCAATGAGTCACTATAAATATATAGAAACAGTCCAAGAAGAAGAAGCAAAAAAGGAACAAACTATAAACGTATAAAACAGGTCAATGACCTGTTTTATATTTTTCTCACACTAGCAAAAATTTTTATGTTTGCTTTTTAAGCAAACATCACAAAAGGAGATACTATGAAAATTAGTTTTCAGGGCATAAAAAACGCTGGAGCAAATCAGTATACAAGAAAAGAACCAGAAATTATAGAAGTTGATTCACAACAATTTATCAACCCTAAAGGAACATACACATGCTTTAAATGCGAACTAACAAATGAAAATTCTAAAGATTTAGATGAATATAGCTCTCTTTTAAAGAAATATCCTTATGCCCTAAATCCCAATGCACTAAAAATAGACTACAACTTATTTTACAATCCCTATTCAAACAAAAAAACTCATCACTTATTAGTAAATGAACACTACATAGAAATTAAAAGAGAAACTATTCCAGAATTAAATAAAATACTTCAATTACTAAAAAAAATAGCAAATATACCTAACGAAGATATAAAAACAGAATATTCTTACTTAAAATCAAATGAAGCAATGTCATCATTCAGAGGGTTTACGGAGTATTTTATGAAAAAAGATAGAAACGGCGTCAATATTTTTGATGAAAAAGGCTATATAAAACTCATAGACAAATCTTGCACCCCTAAAAATACAAAACTAGGCGCAAAATCAATTACAAAAAAACTTGCTGAAGCATTAACAGAATTTATATACTCGGAATAATTTAATTATTACTTTCGACAAAATTTCGATACTGTAAAGCTTGTGCAATATGAGAACTTTCAATATTTGGAGATGATTCTAAATCTGCAATAGTTCTAGCCAATTTTAAAATTCTATCATAAGAACGACCAGACAAATTAAACCGAGATATGGCATTTCTTAGTAAGCTTTCACTTTTATCATCCAACTTACAAAACATTTTTACATACTCAGCATTCAATTGCGAATTGGTCAAAATAGGCAAATCCTTATATCTTTCAACTTGAATTTTGCGAGCTTTAACAACTCTTTCTCGAATTTGTGCTGAAGTTTCACACTTAACGTTTGTATTTAGCAATTCATCTGTAGAAAGTCTCGGTACTTCTATTTGGATATCAATTCTATCTAGCAAAGGGCCTGAAAGCCTTGATCTATAGCGTTGTATTTGAAAATCATTGCAAGTACATTGTTTTTTAGAATCGCCTAAGTAGCCACAAGGACAAGGATTCATTGCACCCAATAACATAAAATCTGCAGGGTATTTTACACTATTTTGAGCACGAGAAATGACAACCTCACCATCTTCCAATGGCTGACGCAAAACTTCCAATACAGTTCTAGGAAACTCCACTATTTCATCCAAAAATAAAACACCATGGTGTGCCAATGTAATTTCTCCAGGGCGTGGATTTGAACCACCACCAATAATCCCAACAGGAGAAGCAGTATGATGAACAGAACGAAATGGTCTTTTATTTACAAGTGGACTATCTGATTGCAAAAGACCTGCAACACTGTATATTTTCGTAAGTTCTATAGCCTCTTCCAACTCTAATGGAGGTAAAATAGACGCAAAACTTTTTGATAACAAAGTTTTACCAGAACCTGGAGGTCCTGACATTAATATATTATGTCCACCTGCAGCCGCAATTTCTAAAGCCTTTTTAGCTTTTATCTGTCCTTTTATATCTTTAAAATCATACTCAAAATTAGTTGTCGTATAATCATTTAAAAAATCATCAATATCAACTTCACAAATAGGTAATTCTTTCTTTTCTTCCAAATTCAATGCAAAGTGAGAAACAACATCTCTTAACGTTTCTGCAGCAAAAACTTTAACCCCAGGTACCAAAGCGGCCTCTTTAGCATTTTCTTTAGGT
Source organism: Candidatus Limenecus sp. (assembly GCA_045531805.1). Taxonomy (GTDB): domain Bacteria; phylum Cyanobacteriota; class Vampirovibrionia; order Gastranaerophilales; family Gastranaerophilaceae; genus Limenecus. Next base: position 3,737 of record JAZSES010000008.1, read on the forward strand.
ACTACAACTTGTTTTACATCAAAGTTTTTTAAACCAGAAACAATAGGTAAAACACCATTCACTGCACGCAAAGAGCCATCCAAAGATAGCTCGCCTAAAAATGCAGTATTTTTAAGCTCATTTTCGTCAATAATGCCATCTCTTGCCAAAATCCCAAGCGCAATTGGCAAATCATAATTTGTACCAATTTTTTTTAAATCGGCTGGTGCAAGATTAACAACAACTTTTTGATTAGGAAAAGAATATCCAGAATTTTTTATAGCAGAACGAACTCGTTCTTTTGCCTCAGAAACTGCAGCATCCGGCAAGCCAACGATTATAACAGCAGGAATTGATTGAACCAAATCAACTTCTACTAAAATTTTATAAGAGTCAATGCCAACAACTGTTGATGTAATAACTTGAGATACCATAAAAGAATTTTAACACGAGAAATTCAACTTCACAAAATCTTCATAATTGGAAGATGTTTATAAAGGTTAATGCTATAATTTTTGTATACAATTTATAGATATACGGAGTGGAACTATGAAAATAATGTTTGTATCTGCAGAAGTCGCACCATTTTCAAAAGTTGGTGGTCTTGCTGATGTAATGGGTAGCTTACCTAAAGTATTAGAAAAAATGGGCCACGAGGTAGCTATCTTCACTCCTTTACACGGTTGTATTGATCAACAAAAATTTGGAATAGAAGATGTCCCAAACTCAAAACTAACGATAGATTATAGTTACGGGCAATATTATTTCAACTTAAAAATGGCAAAATTGCCGAATACAAATATCAACGTATTTTTCCTTGACAATAGCAAGTACTTTGCACCGTTTCAAGAAGTCTACCCAAGACACATTGACACAAGATACGAACACGAAAGATTTATTGCGTTCTCACACGCTGCTATTGAGTATGCAAGACTATTGAACTTCAAGCCAGACATTATCCATTCAAACGACTGGCATACAGCGATGATACCAGTTTATATGAAAGTAAACTACAAAAACGACCCATTCTTTAATCAAGCAAAAAATTTCTTCTCTATACACAACATCGCATATCAAGGACAATGGTTTGATGACTTGTTATATTTTGCCCAGCTTGACCACAAAGATGTTTGGAATTGCTGGGGACTTGAACACTTTGGAATGTTAAACTGGATGAAAGGTGCTATAAACTACAGTGACAAGGTAATAGTTGTTTCTCCTAAATACGCCGAGGAAATAAAAACATACGAAGGTGGCCAAGGTTTAGATTGGACATTAAACCACAATGCACACAAATTATTGGGTATTCTCAATGGTGTTGATTACTCTGTATTTAATCCAGAAACAGACCCATTTATTGAAAAACAATATAGCTTAGGCAATATTGAAAATAAAGAAGAAAATAAAAAAGCAATTCTAAAAGAATTTGGATTACCATACGAAAAAGATAAACCACTTATCGCAGTAGTTTCCAGACTAGTAGAACAAAAAGGCTTTGATTTGTTTGGCCCAGTTTGTGAAGAAATGAAAGGTCTTGATGCCCAATTCATAATACTCGGAACAGGAGCTCAACACTACGAAGATATGTTCAGATATCTGAGTGGAACTAGCTCAAACATTAGAGCAAGAATAGAGTTTGGTCCAGCATTAAGTAACAAAATGTACGCAGGTGCAGATATGTTTCTAATGCCATCAGCATTTGAACCTTGTGGACTTAGTCAATTAATCTCACTAAAATACGGAACAATTCCGATAGTCCGTGCAACAGGCGGCCTAGAAAATACTATAAAAGGTTATCCTTTGGAAGATGGTAACGGATTTAAATTCTGGAATTATAGCCCATATGCAATGATGGATTGCTTGCGCTATGCTATTGATATATTCAAAGACAAAAGAGATTGGAAACATTTGATTGAAAATGCAATGAATACAGATTTCAGCTGGGATATAAGCGCACAAAAATACGTTGATGCTTATGAAGAAGCATTAAAAAATTAAGTTCAAAGAGCGTAAAAATTACGCTCTTATCTAAATTAATCTCAAAACAAATTCTACACACCCTTGACTTATTATAGACGCTCGTCCATAATAAAAATATGCTAAGCGAAAAACAAAAACAATTCTTTGAAAATCTGAAAAAGAACTATGGCAAAGAACCACTGCCTAGTTATGAGATTATTGCCAAAGACTTTGGATTTAAACATAAAAATTCGGTTTGGCAGTATTTTAATAAGCTTAAAGAAAACGATTTAATAAGAGAAAAAAATGGAAAGTTCTTTATAAACCCTGAGTGCTTTGGAGCTATAATGTTCACATCTTCGGTTCGTGCAGGATTTGCGACAGTAGCAGAGGACTCTATTGAGCGTAGAATTTCATTTGATGAAATGTTCAATATCGATAATCCATCAACATTTGTCTTCAATGTATCTGGCGATTCAATGGTAAATGCGGGAATATTTGATGGGGACAAAGTAGTAGTAAAAAAAACACCATACGCAAAAAACGGTGATATAGTGCTAGCATTCATTGACAATGGCTACACACTAAAAACCTATAGACAAAAAGATGACAAAGTTTGGCTACAACCAGAAAACCCTGATTATCCAATCATTGAACCCAAAGAAATCTTAACTATTTTTGGTATCGCAACAGGCATTGTTAGACAACTATAATATCAATTAGAGTTACAAAAACCAGCTCAAATTATTTACCATTTGTTATAATGAACTTTTGTCTCATCTATACGATTTGGACGTTCTATTTTACTTGCTGCATACCCCAACGAAATCAAAGCAAAAGGTTTAATATTTTCAGGCAAAGCATAAGTTTTTGAAAAATTAGCCATTACGTCTTCCCAAGGATAAATTCCCATCCAACAAGTATCTAGCCCTAATGCTTTTGCTGCTAATATCATATTTTCAATTGCTGCAGAGCAATCGACTTGATAAAACCCAGGAGCAAGCTCTTTCTCTG
>JAZSES010000365.1:0-2425 GCA_045531805.1 Candidatus Limenecus sp.
CTATTTAAAAAACATTCTATCGATTATGAAATTTAAACAAAAAAGCTTGATGTAATCATCAAGCTTCTTCAACTCAAAATTGCAAACTGTTGAAATTACTCGCCTTTTAGCTTTCTATTCATCAGCTTATCCAAAAGTTCTTGAGGCGTAATATCGGTATAAACAGCTTCATAAATTGCTTCTGAAATAGGAACTTCTATTCCCAATTTTTTAGCCAATTCACAAACTGCCTTCGAAGTTTTTACACCTTCTGCAACAGAACCAAGTTCCTTGAGAATATCATCAATTTTTTTACCTTGCCCCAACATAGAACCTACAGTAAAGTTTCTGGACATTGGGCTTGAACAAGTCGCAATCAAATCCCCCATGCCTGAAAGTCCATACAAAGTCGCAGGTTTTGCCCCCAAAGCTACTGATACTCTCGTAACCTCTGCCATACCACGAGTCAACAAAGCTCCACGACAATTGTCACCCAATTTCATAGCATGAGCAAAGCCTGAAGCAATAGCAATTACGTTTTTCAAACTTCCGCCCAATTCCAAACCAATTACATCATCATTTGTATACAATCTAAATTTTGATGGAACAGTAAGTTTTTCTTGTAAGAATTTTGCCACCTCAGGTTTCCCCTCACAAGCTACAGAAGCAGCCGTAGGACAGCCCATCAAAACCTCTTTTGCCAAAGTTGGACCAGAAAGAATAGCCAAATTTGCATCAGGCAATTCTTCTTTCATAACTTCACTCATTCTCATCAACGATGGAAGTTCAAGACCTTTTGACGTATTAACCAAAACTTGGTTGTCTTTCAACCCAATCTTTGCCAACTTATTACAAACATCTCTAATACCTGATGTTGCAACAACAAGCAAAATTATATCAGCGTCTTTTACGGCATTTTCCAAATCAGATGTAATCTCAACTTTATCTTTAAGTTGAATTTCAATAGGCTTTGAAGTGCGTTTTTGATTACGCAATTCGTCAGAAATATCAACTTCTCGTCCCCATACACAAACTTTATCAAAATTATCTGTCAAAAGCCATGCTAAGGTAAGTCCCCAACATCCTGCACCCAATACCGTAAGTTTCATAATTTATCCTTTTTTTCTGTATATCTAATCTAGTGTCGCAATTGCTGCCGGCTTTTTTTGATTTTATTCTCGCTCAGTTAGCTTCGCTCACAGGACTTACGTCCATTGGAAAATCTGCTCAACGCAGCCAGCAATTACTCAGTTTAATTATTATAGTTTATTAAGAAATTTTTGTAAAAAATTTAATAAACTATTATCTATGCTACAATTTTATAGATGATAAAAGGTTTTTAACCAAAGGAGAGATTGATGACAATAGCTGAAATTAATTGCGATGTAAAAGACATGGCATTGGCTGAACAAGGTAAAAACAATATTGAATGGGCGATGAAAGATATGCCTGTTCTTGAAAAAATAAAAGCAAGATTTAGAAAAGAACAACCATTCAAAGGGTTGCGTCTTACTGCTTGCGTACATGTTACAAAAGAAACAGCAGCACTTTGTATTGCAATGAAAGAAGGTGGCGCAGACGCAGTTTTGGCAGCATCTAACCCACTTTCAACTCAAGATGATGTTGCAGCTGCACTTGTAAAATACTGGGGCATTCCTGTATTTGGTTATGCTGGAGAATCTTCAGAAACTTATGCAAAACATGTTGAAACTGTCTTGAACCACAAGCCTAATATCGTAATTGATGACGGTGCTGATTTAGTTGCAACTATTCACTCTAAAAAAACAGAACTAATTGAAAACATTATTGGTTCTACAGAAGAAACAACTACAGGTATTATTCGTCTACAAGCTATGGAAGCAGATGGAAGCTTAAAATTCCCTACTGTTGGTGTAAACAATAGCCTTACAAAACACTTGTATGACAATAGATACGGTACTGGTCAAAGTGCTATTGACGGTATTATTAGAGCTACAAACATACTACTAGCTGGAAAAACATTTGTAGTTTGTGGTTACGGTTGGTGTGGTAAAGGTGCTGCAATGAGAGCAAAAGGGCTTGGTGCAAATGTAATCGTAACAGAAGTTGACCCATTAAAAGCTCTAGAAGCAGCGATGGAAGGCTATAGCGTAATGCCAATTGCAGAAGCAGCAAAACTTGGCGATATTTTCCTTTCTATTACTGGTGACAAAAATGTTGTTGATGTTCATCACATGTTAGAAATGAAAAACGGCTCGTTTGTTTGTAATGCTGGACACTTTGATGTTGAAATCAATGTAAACGGCTTGAAAAAAGAAACAGTTGAAATTAAACAAATCAGACCATCTCTTGAAGAATACAAATTGAAAAACGGAAAATCAATCTACGTTCTTGCAGAAGGTAGACTTGTTAACCTAGTTGCAGCAGAAGGACACCCAGCTTCTGTTATGGATATGAGCTTTGCAAA
>JAZSES010000058.1:0-2842 GCA_045531805.1 Candidatus Limenecus sp.
CACATCATTATAATGTGTAATAACGCCACAATCGCCATTACTAATACCTAATCCACGTTCCATTGTGTCCATATTGATATACTCAAGTTCTGGGTCATTTCGTGTAAAAATAACACGGTCATGAACCCTTGGTGCTACAACAGCTTTTGCTGCATCAATATAATGACCCAATACATCAACACTTTTACCATTAGGATTAAGAATACCTTGTAATCTAATATTGAGTGTAGCAACACCATCAGCATGCTTCTGCATTGGAGCTAAAATACACGTATCAATCATATTCTTACGCTGTGTACTAAAATTAGAAGCCTGAACTAATGATACATACTTATCAACCAACCAATCAGCAGATAATTTTTCATCATCTGTATGATAAAATGTGAAAGTATCATCATTAGTCAACTGTGTATACTCAATATGAGTTCCAGTGTTCATCGCATCAGCATTTGACACAATCACACCTGTAGAACGATGATTGATAACTAAAGTTGCTGTTTCAACACTAGGACAATCATATAAATCTTTGAAAAACTGTCCATATTCAATAGATGGTAATTGCTGAGTATCACCCATAAAAAGAATATGTGATTTTCCAAATACTTTCAACAAAGTAGCAGCAGTATCAAGACCAATCATAGATGACTCATCCACAATCACCAAATTACCAGTCCAACTTTTCAACAATTCTCTGGATTTTTTTGTCTTTTCTTTTGTGATTGCAAATTCATACAAACAACCTAAACGTGCAGCTGTATTTACATTTGTACGACCTGTTGCTTCTGATAATCTGTTACAAGCTTTACCTGTAGGTGCACATAACTGTACCTGCTCATAACAAAAATTATGTGAAGCATTTAAGTGTTCCCAAACATAAATAATACACTTTGCAACAGATGACTTACCTCGACCAGGACCACCTGTAATAACAGATATTCTACTTCTAAATGGTGCTTTAACAGCTTCACGCTGATATGGGTCCAATGCTCGACCTTCAATTGATTCAAACTTATCAATAAGTTTATCAATTTCAGAATCAGTCACATTAAGCACAAGATTATCACTAATCATATCTGCAATACGACTTGCTACTTTACGTTCAGTCGAATACTTATGAAGCTCATAAAGCATATCATTTTCAAATACTAAAGACGATGGAAGATTAGCAGGAATAGTTAAAATCTCATTAACTTTAGTTTCAATAAAATTACGACTGACATTGCCAACACCTGTATGATTTAAAACCTTTTCAATATTACTTATAAGCTGATACCTATTTTTATTCATATCAGCATATACAAAGCTTCTAAAATCACTGTGTAATACATGATACATAGCTGCAGCTACACGGTCAAGACTAAACATATCAACACCATGTAATATTGCAATTTCATCAGCCATACGGAATGTGACCTCTGAATACTGAATAAACAATGTATACGGTCTAGTCTTAATTGTATCTAATAACTTACTAAAATTACGTTTTGATATGGAACCTGATTCATTTAAAATACTATCTATAACATTTATAGATAAATTTGGAGCCAATTCTAACACTTTAAGACGCAATACATTCAAATTATCATCAAGACTATCTACAATAAGTTTGATTTTAGATTCAGAAATTCCTGCATCTTTCAGTCTATCAGGGTCATTTTTGATAACATTCAAGGCATCCTCACCAAATTCATCAACAAGTTTATTAACAGTTGTTGAACCGATACCTTTCACATTTTTCAAAATAGTAGCCAAATGCTTCATAGATGGAACTAAAGTCATAGACTTAATTTCATAACCATCATAACCATCATTTGATTTCTGCAAAATAACATTAAATTTATTGCCTTCTCTTAATTCAGGTAACTGCCACTTAGGATAAGTACCCTTAATCATAATATCTTTATCAAGACCATTTGCTTCAAAAAAACAACCAAACCAGCCATCAGGCTTAGGACAACCTTTAAAAAACCGTTTGATTGTACCTTCATATGCAAAAATAGTATCAGTTACATCTAACTGTATAGGCATAAAATTCACCTCATTCTTCTTTATCCGAATTTTCCTGTCTTAAATTCCTAATAGCACTTAAATCAGAATCATCAGCTTCAGCATACACAGTAGTAGAAGTAATATTTCGATGACCTAATTGCTTCTGAACTAAGGCTATATTACCAGTTTCTTTTAATAATGACATACCACATGTATGTCTAAGCTTATGAGGTGTCATTTTTCCAGCATTCGTAACACCTGCAGCTTCAGCATATTTTTTAACCAAAAGTTCAACAGACCTTACTGATAGTCTATGACCTTTATTACTACCAACAAAAGAGAGCAGTAATGCTGTTTCTTGCTTATCAGCTATTTTATCACGGTCAAGTAAATACGCTTTCAAATATTCTAATGTATCATCAGAAAAATAAACGATACTTATGTCGCCGCCTTTGCGTTGAACACTTAAACGACAACGTGTCATATCAATTGATTTCACATCCAAACCGACTAACTCTGAAATACGAATTCCTGTATCATACAACAGTGACATAATCACAATATCCCTATTACGAGAGCCAATCGTATCATTATACTTCGTAACATGTTCCGTCAAGCCTGCACCTGTTTTTACTGCAGTTTCGAAACGATTTGTATCAATCTCATCTAAATATATCTTCGGTGCTTTTTTATGCTTAGGACGCATCACACCGTCTACTGGATTTGCTCCAATTTTTCTTTTCCTAACAAAATGACTATAAAATGAAGATAATGCACATAAATGTGCCCGTAATGTTTCATCTGAATCTCCACTATGCTTCAATAACTGCAAGTCGGATCGTAGCCATGTCGT
>JAZSES010000026.1:0-2742 GCA_045531805.1 Candidatus Limenecus sp.
ATTTTCCAATCAGAAAAGTCTATTCCATTTTCTGAATAAGCCCATTCTAAAAGTAATGTATTTTGTTCATCTAGTGTAATGGTTTTATAATCAAAAGAAACTATACATTTTAGAATAGCTCCTATATCGTAAATTTGGCTTATGTAAGTACCTTTTGATTGAACAATTGTGCCCCAAAAACCCGATGATTGATAGTAATTTTCGTTGTTAGACCAGTATGAATTTGTATTTTGCCAAGGAATATTATTGGGTTTTAGTTTTAATGTATGTTGATAAAATTTTAGCGTTTCATCCATTGAACCTTGAGCAGTTTCTAAAATATTTAGTTTTACAATTTCATTGACTTGAGGAACGCTATCGACGTTTACTACATCTAGAGTTGCGTTTTGGGAGTAATTGTATAGATTGAATGCTTTAATCCAAAATTTAAATAAGCCATTTGTGTTTATTTCTGTAGAAAATTTATTGTCGATAATTCCTGATTTTACGATGCTACTATTTATCCAAGAGTTACCAACTCTTATTTCATATGTATCGTTAGGGTTTGAAGTTTTTTCCCAAACAAAATTGAACAAATTGTTTGATTGAATTACATTGAAATTTTTTATATCTTCGGGGTATGCAACAATGTCAGTTAGGTTAGAGATAAGCGCTCTTGGCTCTTTGCTGCCAAGTTTGTCGTCATACAATCTTTCATCGTATGTTCTCCAGTTTATGGTATAAAGTCCATTTTGATTGTTTTTTATGGATGTAACTTTGACTTTATAATTTTTTGTTCCCATTAAGATACTGTCGAAGGTAATTACATCCCCAACTTCTATAGCAAATGCTTTGTAATCCGTTTGAAAACTACCAAAGTAGGGCTGCAATCTCTTTGCATTTATATAATACCAAGCAAGCCTGGATGCTTGAGGAAAGTTTGTTACCGAATACATATTAATATTGTGTTCAATTGGTATGTTATTATGATATTCTTCTAGTTCTGCAGTTGCTTCAACTTTCTGCCATTCGTGTTGAGGTGAAATATATGTGCATTTTAGAATGTCATAGTGTTCTTCGTGTGGTAATGTTTCAAAAACTTCTGAACCTTTTATCAAATCGTTTTCAGTAAATACTTTGCTTACTGGTTCAGGTTTGTCTATTTTGAATTGAAATTTCCCATTTGTTGTAATCAAGTTGCCACGGCAAGAACGATATATCTCATCGAGCAAATTTCTTGCTGATGTTTGTGTATCGAAAATCATGTTGAATGTAAAACGAGGTTGTTTTTCTGTAGTTTCGTTTCCGTTTTCGTCAATTTTTGTATATTCGACAAGTTCATCACAATAATTTGCCGCTTCAATGAAACTGTTAATATCAAAAAGTTCTTTGATAAGAGAATCATTTATGTTTCCATCTTTTCCAATTCCTAATCCCAGACCATTGTAACAAGTTAGAAAATCGAATAAAACCCAAGCTGGGTTTTCGGAATATTTTATACTGTAATTGTAAGGGGTTTCGTAAACTCTTATTTTTCTTCCTTTTACAATAGCTGTTAGATTGTAGTTAATGTCAATTTTTTGACTGCGAGGTACAGTTATTGCCAAGTATGCAATATCTTTTAGTGAACCTACTTTGGTAACTCGTTCATTTTGATTTTTACCACCTACAATTTCATCTGTGAGTTGTTCTTTTGTTCCGTAATATCGATTTATTTTTATACCAGATATTTCATTTATTGGTATGTCATTAAGTTTAATGTCTGAGTATTCACAAATTTCACCTTCTGCGAATGCTACAATTCTTTTTATATGTGTTGTTGCTTTTTCATCTTGCCAAATGCGATTGCCAGCAAGTTTGCAGGTTCCATAAAGTAATGGTAATGGAAGATTTTGGTCTGTTTGGGTTTGTAAAACACCTTTGTAAGTTGCGGATTGTGACCCCAAATCAAATGCTTTTTTTGAAGCAATAATTGATACGGCCATACCACCGTAAATTATGGCTGCTCCCACCCAACCTGCAATAGAAAATGCTGCGGCTAGTGTTGTACCAGCTGCAGCAGAAACACCAATTGCGGTAGCGAAACTAGTAATTGCGGCGGTTATTGTGGCTGCTGTTGCTATCATTTGTTCACCCTAAAAGATTGAAATTCTTTGAATAAATTCAATCTCCCTATTTGTAATGTATGGTCTTTGAATACATGAATAATTTTTCCGTATTCGTAATATACTGCCACATGTAATTCGTCTTTGAATTTTGTGGCAATAATATCCCCTGAATTTAGTTCTTCAGGGGGGATTTGCGTACAATGCTTTTTTATTTTCGAGAGTCCATACCAGTAATTTTTGTCATCGTTTGTTGTTCTCATTTTGTATTTTGGTTTGTCGGGATAGAGAAATTGTACTGGATAAAAACAACCCTGATATGTACCGTCATCATTGAACATTTGATATGGTCTGCCGATTTCTTCTAGAAGTTCTGAAATCTTTTTTTTCATGAGTAGTTCCTTTATGTTATGTTGTGTGAGTGTAACTAGTACAAGTCTTTTTTATGAAAAAAACAGATTTTATTATAATTAAAATTGGTCTTATAATTGTCCGAGAAAAATTCGTGATAAGGAATAAAGTGACGTGAACGAATTTTTGGAGTGGCGTTTTGTTCACATAGTGAAGACATTTTGCACGAAATCAAAGATTTCGGCAAAAGAAGTCAAAGGTGAGTAATTGCTGGCTGCGTTGAGCCGGCAGCAATTGCGACACTAGA
>JAZSES010000301.1:0-3559 GCA_045531805.1 Candidatus Limenecus sp.
TGGCTACGATCCGACTTCAAACAAAGCTTGAACACTCTCATCTACATCAGTATCTGCCATTTCTTTATCAATAGCAATACGACGATTCAACTCATCAATAGTTTCAGGTACAACTTTACCATCAACAACACCAAGCAAATAAGCATCATCATGTTCAATGTAAGCAATATAATTTTCCTGTAAAGCTTTAACAGCAGGGTCATGGCTTATCTGAATTTCAGACATATCCGCTAACGATTGACCTGCAGCCTGCTTTAACTCATCAGAACGACTACTCTGACGCCAAACAATACGTTCATTAGTCTCAGGATGAAGCAAATATCCTTCTTCATCACGAGCCCATGTCTTCTCTTCTTCCGTTTTTGGTGTCTTACGATAAGAAGTCCAATTATCTTTTTCATAATTAGGCACAGCTTTTGAAATCTCAGCTTTCATATCACCAAATACCTGGTCAGAGAAATTAGCTCTTGCCTCTAACATATACTCTTCCAATGCTGCAAAGGCTTCATCTGTTTTATAAGCAGTGACATTATCACGACCAGCTGTAGATGTAGAAATTCTCACTGGAACAGTTTTCTGCAACATACCACCAGTAGATGACTTAAAATAAAACTGCTCAGTGCTATACTGTGCGATAGCATTAGAACTCGAACCATAAGATGCACCAGTTGTAGACCTTGCAATTTCATCTGTATTACTTACTCTACCATTTGCTCTAGGTGGCACAGAAGTACGAATAGCTGGACCTGGAGCACCAAGATAACGAGTACCAGGAACGCCAATACCTGCAGAAATTTCTACATTTTCGCCAAGACGATAACGTACTAAATCAACAGCCTGCTGTGGTGTAGGCATATAAGCTAATGAAGCCTCACCTGTACGAATAATCTGTTCAGATGATGCTAAATTACGCTCAGCTACATCATCCCATACATTCTTACGTTTACCACCTTCCATTGTCATGGTCATAGGAATATCAACACTGTAATATGTCTGAAGATTATCACCGTAACATCTTGATACAAAATGTGGCTCCTCTACGTCCATAATACGAATATCAATACCAAGCTCAGGACAAGACGCCTTTAACTGCGTAGGTTTTTCATCTGGTTTAATACTATACTGAATACCTTTGGAATCTAACATTTCCAAAATAGCTACTGCATTATCAACTGATTTTCTTTGAACTTCAGCATCAAAATATGTAGTATCTTTAGGCATTTCAACATTCAAAACAGAGTAATCATCAGTTTTTACAAAACGACGAAGTCTTGATACACCAAGCATATCATTTGTAGTTTCAGATAAACCTACGGCATTACCTGCAAACTGACCTTCTTCTAATGACGGATACTGAGCATCTTCAGCCAAATCAGCAGGATGAATAATAGACTCACCATCAGTCATAAACATATGAGTATCATTTTCTACAAGATATGTAGTAGGACTTACACGTTTCTGTGTATAACGAACATCACTATTCCTATCTGCTACATCTGCAGAAAAACTACCTTCTCCTACACCATCAACACTACGTAACTGTTCAGCACGGTTAGAATTGATAAAAGCATGAACTGTGTCCATCTGTGCTACAGGAACATCAACGCCATGTAAATTCTTCTTACCAAATACATCAACAACACGAAGATTAGAACCTGTGACATTCACAGCTTCATACGCTAAATCTGATACTTCATCTGGCGTAGCAATACCATAACCATTTTGAATATAATCAGAAAAACTGGAATCAGGACCGCTGGAAATAATACCTCTAGCTACTAAATAATCCTCTGTTTTTTCTACAATAGCCTGACGAGCTTCTTCTGGCGTATCATAATCAGACATATCCAAACGGATAGCATCCCTTAATTCAATAGCCTGAATTAAAGTCATAGGCTCATCTTTTCCACCACGATTATACTCACGTACAAACTCGTTTGCCGCTAACACAGTCTTAGTAGCTAATAATGCTTCAAAGTTAGAACTCAATTCCTCATTTGAACCATTAAAATAAACAACACTCTTATCAGGTGTTGACTGTAATGGTCTCATATAAGAAACACCGTTCTCATCAACAGTATACAATGTAGCGCTATCATAATCCTCAGCACTAAATGTTAAACCATAGCTCTCAGCATTAAACTTACCATCCTGCTCATCAAACGGAACAACTGGTGTAGCACCATAAACCGCATACTCATGATATAATGTGATAATCATATCATCAAGCTTTGCGTTATTATCATCATTAACTGAACCAGGTAATGATTCTAATTCTTCGCCTGACAAATCAACAGTATTCATACCTGATAATTGCTGCAAAGACTCACGAAATGTACCACCAATAGAATATCCACTCTGAAGTGCATCAACAATTACTTGTTCATACTCCTCACGAGTAAGTTCACCATCAGTATAGCTATTTACATCCACACCTGGTACATAATGACCATTAGCATCAATAATATCATACTGATGTCTTTCGGCAAGAGCTGTATCAAACGCAAACATTAAAATATCACGTTCGGCTCTCTGCTTCTGACTTAATCTGCTTAAATCAGCCATGTCTTTATCCTCCTATCTTACTTATACATAAAAAATGTTTAGTGATTCGAGTATACAAACCCTTGCCACTAAACATTTCTTAGACGCTGAGAAACGCCAACCTTATCGGCATAAGGATATCGTATATTAAAAGTGCTCGGCAGCACTACTCATTCTCACTATTCATATTTTACCAAATTAACCATAATTTGTACAGTACATTTTTAACCTACCGAGGTACAAAGTCTACATTTTTCATTTCCTCACGATGAATTGCTTCATTTCTAACAATTTCATCACTTTTCATAAGAATTCTACGAATAGCATCATTTGAAGAAATATGCTTTTCTGATGTTGAATTTCTACGTGGAGGTGCCGAAGTTTGAATCTCATATGCATCATATGAACGCATAATAACCACTCCTTTCTCTTACTATATCATACATCCATATATGGAAATTGTCAATAGACAAAATTAAAAAATCCACTCTCAAAATCTGAAAGTGGATTTTCGTTAATATATAATTTTGTCTTTACCACTCTTCTTTGCTTTATATAAATTAGCATCAGCTGCCTCATATAAATCAGTAAGAGACATTCCATCCTTATATGTGGATATACCACCTGAAAATGAAAAATGCTCAGAGGTTTCACGATACTCTTGAGTCTTGAAACGTCTACGTAAACTGTCCATGATTTGCCATGCAAACTCAATGTCAGTTCCTTTCATTAACACACTAAACTCTTCGCCACCATATCTTGCCGTAAATATTATATCAGAACTTATATTCTTCAATTCTTGAGCTAATCGTTTTAATACAACATTACCAAATTCATGTCCATATGTATCATTAACATGCTTAAAATCGTCAATATCTATAATACAAAATATCATATCATTGCCATCATCAATCCACTTCTTTGTTGTTTTCTCCAACATCTTGAAATTATTCAAGCCTGTCAAGCCATCAGTATATGCCGCCTGTTTTAACTTCAAATTCTTATCGGCAAAAGT
>JAZSES010000077.1:0-7271 GCA_045531805.1 Candidatus Limenecus sp.
GACATCGATTACAGTTAAGGCTTCAGTATTTTGAATAAATAAGTAACCACCAGATGGTAAGTTAACTTTTACTTGCAAAGCTTGTTCAATTTCTTTTTTTACACCAGAAGCTACCAATAGAGGTTCGCTGCCTTTGTATACAGAAATTTCAATATCCTTATGCAAATTCCAATTTTGAATTAATTGTTGAACTCTATGCATTGCATATGGGGTGTCAACAACAATTTCTTTAACATCTTCAGTGCAAGCTTCTCTAATAACTCTATAGAGCAAATCTTGGTCACGATATAGAAGGTTTGGTGCATCTACTAATTCAGCTTGTGTAACAATTGTATTCCATTTTTCTAACAGTATTTCTAAATCCTCTTGGATTTCAGCTTCAGTTTGTCCTTCAGCTTCAGTCCTAATTATAACCCCTAACCCAACTGGTTTTAGTAAACTAACAATTGATTTTAATCTAGCTCTTTCTCTAGATGACATTATTTTTTTACTTACACTTATGCCAGTTTCTTGTGGCATTAATACACAAAATCTACCAGGCAAGCTGAGTGAAGTAGTGACCCTAGGACCTTTGTGTCCAGTCGGTTCTTTCACAACTTGTACAACAAGGTTTTGCTTAGGAGAGAGTTTATCCTGTAATCCACCTTTACCAATAACATCTGCAGCGTGTAAAAAACCCATTTTATCTGAGCCAACATTAACAAAAGCAGCTTCAATACTAGGTAAAATGTTCTCAACTTTACTCAAATATACATCACCGAGTAAAATCTCACCTCTATGTATAAAAAATTCAGTAACCTTATTATTCTCAAATACTGCAGCAATATTATCGCGTTCTGCAATTACTATTGATTTAGCCATAATTAATTCCTTTAAACTTGTATAAACTCTTATAACTCTTACAATTTGCACATATTTTCATCATAGAGTGCAATTCTTGTAATATTAAACTTAGTTTCAGGATAGAAAATTTTCATAAAATCATCAGCACGAACAGATGGGATATTAGAATTCTGCCCAGTTTTTAAGGTTACATAAAGCTTATTATCTTTAATATCAACATCTCTAACTGATTGTTTTACATTAATTAATTTGTCTATACCTTTTTTAGTCTTCTTCGTTAAGAATATTTCATCTTCTAAAGTAAGCTTATCTTTAATATACATTAAATTTTGCAAATTGGAAAGCTCTTTATCAAGATGTGATATTTCGTAGCTTGCCCATTGAGTTGTAACATCCAGTGATTTAAAGCTTTTGTCTATTTCACAAATATTAATAATTCTTGCCATTGGGTCAAAAGACGAATTAAGAACATCTTTTATTTCATCTAGAGATTTATTTCCGTACAACTCAAAATCTATGAATTCTGTTTCACTTTCAATAAATATAGGCAGAGCAGCTCCGAGTGAAATTTTGGGTATTGGATTAAACCCTTCTGTAAACACGATATCTAAGCCAGAACGGAACAAACCTTTAACCAAAGTGTTTTGCCAATCTAAATGTGATAAAAATTTCAAATAACCTTTTTTAGTCACTTTGGCTCTATATTTTTTTTGTATACGCTCTTGAGTTAGAGTTTTATCAATAATTTTGGGTTCATAAGGTAAATCCAAAACTTTAGTAACCTTGTATTCTGGACAAATACCACATCCAGTACATTTTGTTTCACAAGGTTGGCTAGATTGGCTACTTAGAGCTTTATTGTACTCATTAATGAACCATTCTTTTTTTATACCAACATTTATAAAATCCCAAGGTAATTTTTCATTAAGCTCATATGTTTTTTGAGAAAGTTCACCAAGATTAAGCCCACATTTTTTAGCAATGTCGTACCACTTATTTTTTTCAAAATTTTCGTCCCAAGTATCTAAATAGCAGTCTTGCTCGTATAATGCCTCAATATATCTGCAAAGGGAACTATCACCTCTTGTCAATACAGCTTCAATTTCAGAAATATATTTTTCATGAATTTTAAGTCTAACACCTTTGAGGGACTTTGATTTTTCTCTAATGTATGCAATTTTCTCGGTAATTGTTTCCAATGAATCTTGACCAATCCATTGAAAAGGCGTAAAAGGCTTTGGTACAAATATAGATAAAGTACAATTGAGTTTAAGATCGTGTTTCAAATCTAATTCTTTTTTTAGTTCTTTAGCTCTATATCTTATACCACCTAGTAATGTCAACATTTCATCTATATCTTCATAAGTTTCTGTTGGCAAACCTAGTATAAAATAGTATTTAATGCTATCATAACCATTTTTATAACAATCTAAAGTTGTATTCACAATTTGTTCTTTAGAAATATTCTTGTTAATTACATCTCTAAGTCTTTGAGAACCAGCTTCAGGGGCAAGTGTTATTGTGGTTTTTCTAACATCTTTTACTAAATTTGACAATCTAATATTAAATCTATCAATACGTTGACTAGGCAAAGAAGCAGAAACTTTCTTTTCACTAAAATGACAAGTTAATTCTTCCAGAACTGGCTCAATATTCGTGTAATCATTTGAAGATAGTGATAACATTGAAAATTCGTCATAACCAGTATTTTTTACATATTCCTTAGTTACTTTTATAATATCTTCAGCTTTTCTTTCTCGAATTGGTAAATTCACATGCCCTGGCTGGCAAAATCTACACATTCTGCCACAACCTCTTCTAATTTCCACAACGGCTCTATCATGAATTGATGCTGAAAACGGTACAGGTGATTTCGTTGGAACCGTGTCTATAGAAAAGTTATAAATACGCTTGTTAATAATTTTATCTTTATGTATTTCTGGAACATAAAGCCCATCAATTTTTGAAAGCTCAACCAATATCTCATGTCTAGTTTTGTTTGATTTTTTTGCTAGCTTAGTAGTTTCAACAATTTCTTTTAATATATCTTCACCATCGCCAATGAGGAACCCGTCAATAAACTCCTTTATTGGCTCAGGGTTGAATACACAAGGACCACCAGCCAAAATAATTGGGTCATTTTCTGTTCTATCAATATTTTTTACCGGTATATTTGCCAAATCTAACATGGCTAAGACCGTAGGATAAGCCAATTCGTACTGTAGCGAAAAACCCAATAAATCAAACTCTTTTAAATAAACCTTAGACTCAACACCATATAAAGAAATGTTATTTTTCTTTAATTCATCTCTACAGTCAACATCTGGAGCATACGCTCTGTCACACACGCAGTCATCAATATTATTCAATATATTGTATAGAATTCTATGACCTAAATTGCTAGCTCCAACTTCATATTTGTCAGGAAATGCAATTGCAAATCTAACTGTATTTTTTTCAAAATCTTTATTAAATGAATGTAATTCATTGCCAGCGTACTGATATGGCTTGTTTACATTTAAAAGAAGCCTGTCTAATGTTTGTTTATCAATTTTTTTCATAATTATATCTTTATCTAAATTATACTTTTCGGCAGAAATTTATCTATTTCAATAATACTTCCATTAAGTTCATTATTTCTAAACATAAGGAGAAAATCAAGCAATTTATCACTTGGTACATTGTAACTATATAAAGCTGGAGAACCATTTTTATCTCTCATAACCTTAACTATATAGTGGCATTTCTTTGCATAGTCTAACAATTTCTTTTCTTTAAATGGATAACCATTTACGTCTTTGTCCATTCTCACATAGCTAAATCCAGCAAAACTCTTTACGTCCTCTGTTTTACCGTTACTAGATTTACCCTTAATATGTTTACTGAAAATATTAATTACTTTTTCGTTAATTTCGTCTGACATACCTATATTTAACAAGATTATTTTATGGTTGGCTAGCTATTTACAAAGAGTTAACATTGTTAATTTTTGTAAAAAACTAATATTTCCTAAAGAGAAAAAAAGAATGACGATAATATACTCCGAATAGAAAAATGAAAGAAGTAATTATGATATCTTTTAGAGATTTAAAAAAGACAATTCTGGCTATGACTATCAATACACAAGACAACAGATATGGTGACAAATCCCAAATTCATATGGATCAGCTTGTACAAATGACATTATATCAATTCGATAAGTTATTACTTAAGGTGAATATTTAAAAAAGAACAAGACCCAACTTATAGTTGGGTCTTTTCATATTATATATAATTTACTGAATAGTATCTAATTTTGCTAAACCTTCAGCAGCTACTTTTTGTACATTTTCATCTGCATCCTGTTTAGAAAGTTCAAAGATTTCTTTCATAACTGGTTTGTATTCAGATCTAGCATTGTAAGCAAGTGCAGCTAGACCGCTAGCTCTTAACATTGGATTTGGGTTATCTTTGATTGTTGTAACAATCTGTTCCATACCTGGCAAATCTTTAATGTCAGGAGTCATATTGTTTGTTTTTTTGAACTCATCAATCAACACATTTTGCAAGATTGCAGTAGTGAATAATGCGTATTGCTTATTTCTTTCTGCCATTTCTAATGGAGAAATTTTGTTAGCCTCAGCCATATCAGCATCATTTAATTGTTTACCAGAAAGAACTTGTTGTCTCAATTCTTTTTGTTTATCAGTTGGACCTTCAAGAGTAGAAGTATCTTTACCAATAACTGTTAACAAAGATTCCATCAAATCTGTATCTAAAAGCTGTGGAGCAACTTCTGGTTTTGTTTGTGCCAAATCTGCTACTTTTTCGATTGTGTCACCAGCTTTTTGCAAATCATCTGATTTAATATCTGCTGCAAATGATGGAACATCAACTGTTGCTACAGACTGAACTGGCGATGGTTGTGCAGGAACTTCAGGTTGAACTGGAGCAGGCTGAACTGGTTGCTCAATCACTGAAGGTGGCACCTGATTAATATTTTGTGTAGTTATAACTTGGGGTTGTGGAGCTGACACAGGCACTTGAGGCGCAGGTTGAACTACTGGTCCTTGTACTGGTGGGTAGTAAACTGGCGCTTGTGGTGCAGCTTGTGGGTAGTTATAAACTGGAGCTTGTGGATAGTTGTAAACAGCATTCTGAGGTTGTTGTGCTCCAGGAGCATTTACTTTAGGATCGATAATATTAATTTTGATTGCATTGTACTCAGGTTGTGGAGGCATATACTGTTGTGCAACAGGTGCATATCCGTAATTTTGAGTTAAAGGTGCTTGTATCATTTTTTTCCCCTTATTAATGTTTGATTTTAGCTACTTAAATAATGTTCATCAATAATAAAAATTGCTATTTTATAATATTTTTTTAATAAAACTTAACAAAAGTATTCATAGCTTAAAAAGCAACCGACATTGCGGTTGCTTTTTATTATGCTATATAATTCAATTTCTGCCCTAATTGTTCAGGTGCTTGATAAAATGCTGGAACATCTTGGGCGGGAGCACCAACTTGTGCACCCATAATGTTAATCTTAATTGCGTTAAACTCAGGTTTTGCTTGCATTGAAGCCATTGGAACCTGTCCTTGCTGATATTGCTGTTGTACTGCGGCTTGCTGTACTGGCAATGTAGGATTTTGAATCATTTTTCCTCCGTTAGTCGAGTGGTCTCTTGATTATACTTGCTTAATAACTGAACATAAAAATTTTTGTTAGTAAACAAATATAATAGTAACAAAAGTTAACACATATCACTTTGTATATTTTGATGGCATATGACAATGTATACTTCCTTATCTCAAGATTACATCTAACATGACATAAATGCAAATTATTAAATTATAGCTAAAAGTTTAGTAGTAAATTGTATTTCTTTGTATTAATATATATACACGAGGTACAATATGCCGATTAAACATTCAAAATATTCTGTAATCATAGTAGGGAGCGGGATTGCTGGATTATATGCAGCAATAAAGTTGTCAGAAACTAAAAAACTCGATGATGGAATTTTAGTTATTACAAAATCACATCTTTCTGAGTGTAATTCCCGCTATGCACAAGGTGGTATAGTTGCAGTTTTACCAGAAAACAAACCGGATTCATATAGCTTACACATTGCAGATACAATTAAAGCTGGGTGTGGATTGTGTGATTTTAGTGTTGTCAAATTTATTTCAGAAAATAGCAAGCACGCAATAGATGATTTAATAAAATATGGTGTTAAATTTGACAAAAACGAAAAAAATGAACTCAACTTCACATTAGAAGGTGCGCATAGCGTAAGACGCATACTCCACGTTGGAGGAGATGCTACCGGATACGGAATTGAAAAAGAATTAGTCAATAAAGTTAAAAATGATGAATCAATTGCTAGAAATATTACTATATATGAACAGACATTAGCAGTTGAATTATTAGTAGATAACTCAAATAATTGTAAAGGTTTAATTGCATACAATTCAATAACCAATGAACATGAAGCAATTTATGCACCAGTCACTATACTTGCGACTGGTGGCACTGGGCAAGTTTATAAATATACAACAAATCCGTCGGTAACTACTGGTGATGGATTAGCACTAGCAATCAGAGCAAATGCAACTATTAAAGATATGGAATTTATACAATTTCACCCAACAGCCCTATCTATCGAAAACGATGATTCACGCTTTTTAATTTCTGAATCTGTTAGAGGCGAAGGTGCAAGACTTGTAAATCAAAATGGTGATTATTTCATGTCTCAACACGAACAAAAAGACTTAGCACCAAGAGATGTTGTTGCGCGAGAGATATTCTCTCAAATCACTAGTGGAAATAACGTATATTTAGATGCAACTCTAATACCTGTTGAAAAACAATTAAAAAGATTCCCGAATATTATAAAAAAATGTAAAGAAAATGGCATAGATACGACCACCGATTTTATTCCTGTTTCTCCAGCAGCTCATTATTGCATGGGCGGTATTAAAACAGATATCAATGGTAGAACATCAATAAATGGACTTTATGCAGTTGGAGAAGTTGCGTGTACATCTTTGCATGGAGCTAATAGACTAGCTAGCAATTCATTACTAGAATGTGTTGTTACAGCCTATGAATTAGTTAATACTCTCTCAGCAATAAATTTACAAACTTCTAACAAAATTGACGATTCTATAGTAGAAAAAGTTAGAAAATACGCAGTTGAAATTGATAATGATACAGTACCAAATGTTCTCGAATTGATTGCAACACTACGCACTGTGATGTGGGAAAAAGTTGGAATTATTCGCACCGAAAACTCTTTGAATAAAGCTATAAATGATATTATTACAATTGAAAATAAATTTAAAAATGAGTTAGATACTGAAGCATTCAAATGTAGTAGTTTAGAAGAGTACGAACTTAGAAATATGATATTAGTTTCTAAAGCAATTATTGATGCAGCATTAAA
>JAZSES010000338.1:0-8602 GCA_045531805.1 Candidatus Limenecus sp.
CTTTAGTCCTTCAGGTAATTGGTTTAGAGTTGTTAAGTCGCCGATTATTGGTCTTGGTGACAGTGTGTTAGGTATTTTAGTTATTATTAAAAATATTGACAATGAAAAGGATTTAGAGATTCAGCGTGACAATTTTGTTGCAACACTTACGCATGATTTAAAAACGCCAACAAGTGCGCAGATGACAGCTGTGGATTTGTTATTAAAAGGCTCAATGGGTCAACTTAATGATTCCCAGCAAGAATTATTAGTACAAATTAAAAATTCCAATGTTTATATGTTTAATATGATTTCAACAATTCTTGATTCATACAAGTATGAAAGTACAAGATCTGTTTTGCAGTATACATCTTTTGATTTTGTTGAACTGGTCAATGAAACTTGTAAGGAACTAGCAAGTTTGGCTGAAACTAGGGAACAGGAAATAATTTTTTCTGCACCTGTAGGTGATAATATCATTAGTGCTGATAGGTTTAACTTGAAAAGAGTTGTAACGAATCTTATTGCGAATGCAATTATACACGGCTTTGAAAAAACAAAAGTTTGTGTTTCCGTTTCTGTAGAAAGTTCCAGAATAAAATTCTCTGTTGAGAATAGTAGCTATTATATAGATGATAATCGTATGAAAGAAATTTTTCATAAATATAAATCAGCCAAATATGCAAGATCTAATAAAGCTAGTACTGGGTTGGGGTTATATCTTTCTAAGGATATTGTGAAAAGGCATAATGGAGAAATTTATGCAAAAAGTTCTCCAGAAAATACTTGTGAGTTCGGATTTTCTATTCCCAAAGATGTGAGTTCTGAATTTAAAGAAAAACAGATTTAGGGTGTAGTTTTATGAAACGATTTATTTTTTTTGTTATTTTATTTCCATGTGTTTTTGTGAGCGCAGCTTCAATGTTTGATGAGGATGGAAATTATTCTGGTAATTGGAAGCAGATGACAAATGTTAAGACATCATCTGTGCCAAAATACAGTAGCTCCGCTTATTCTACGTATGCTTGGCAACAGAAAAATAAACAAAATACTAAATCTAGTGTAAATAATTTTTCTGTTGAGAATTATAATCGCTCTACGGCTATGCCATTTCGTTATAATACGTTAGATTACACTCGTGTTCGAAAAGTTAAAGGTGGACACGGTGAATATAATTCTAGATGTATGGATATTGGTGATGCCAGTTTTTGTCAATAAGTTTGAGTTGATAATTTATGAAAAAAATTACGTTAAAAAGAGCTTATTTGTTTGTATTTAATACTTGTTTGTATTAAAATATCGCTGTGAGTTATGGCTAAGAATAGTATAAATTAAGGAGGGCTATCAGTTATGCCAGGAAAAACTATAACAGTTGATGGTAACTACGCAGCAGCGCATATTGCGTATGCTTTGAGCGAAGTTTCTGCCATCTACCCTATCACTCCTTCATCTACTATGGGTGAATGGGTTGATGAATGGGCATCACAAAACAAAAAAAATATCTGGGGTAAGCCAGTTAGAGTTGCAGAAATGCAATCTGAAGCTGGTGCCGCAGGTGCAGTACACGGTTCATTGGCTGCAGGTTCATTGACTTCTACTTACACAGCTTCTCAAGGCTTGTTGTTGATGATTCCTGTGATGCACAAAGTGGCAGGTGAAATGTTGCCACACGTTATTCACGTTTCAGCACGTGCATTGGCTGCACAATCATTAGCTATTTTTGGTGACCATACTGACGTTATGGGTTGCCGTAATACAGGTTATGCAATGTTGGCTGCAAACTCTGTTCAAGAAGAGATGGATTTGGCTTTGGTTGCACACTTAGCAACTTACAAATCAAAAGTTCCTTTCCTTCAATTCTTTGACGGTTTCAGAACTTCTCACGAGCTTCATAAAATTGAAGAAATCTCTTATGAAGACATTGCAAAATTAGTAGAACCTAAATATATTGAAGAATTCAGAGCTAGAGCTCTTAGACCAGAAGCACCTGTTTGTAAAGTTGGTGCACAAAATACTGACGTATATTTCCAAGGTCGTGAAACAATCAACAAATACTATGATGCTACTCCAGACATTGTTCAAGAATATATGGACAAAGTTGCTGCTGTAACTGGTAGACAATATCACCCATTTGATTATGTTGGTGCACCTGATGCTACTGACGTTATCGTTGCAATGGGTTCTGGTTGTGAAGCTATCGAAGAAACAATCGAATACTTGAACGCTAAATGCGGTAAAAAATACGGTTTGGTTAAAGTAAGACTTTACAGACCATTTGATGTAAAACGCTTCAACGCTGCACTTCCTGCATCTGTTAAACGTATCACAGTACTAGACAGAACTAAAGAACCTGGTTCTATCGGTGAACCTTTGTATATGGATGTTGTTGCAGCATTGGAAAACAAAGATATCAGAGTAATTGGTGGTCGTTATGGTTTGTCTTCAAAAGAATTCACTCCATCAATGATTTACGCAGTTTACAAACATGCTGAAAATAATGGTTTCCACGGCTTTACAGTAGGTATCGAAGATGACGTAACTAACTTGTCTTTAAAAGTTGAAGAAGAAATCGTTACTGAACCAGAAGGTACTACAAACTGTATGTTCTGGGGCTTGGGTTCTGATGGTACTGTTGGTGCTAACAAAAACTCAATCAAAATCATTGGTCAATATACAAACAAAGATGCTCAAGCATACTTTGCTTATGACTCTAAAAAATCATTTGGTGTTACAATTTCTCACTTGAGATTTGGTGACAAACAAATTAAATCAACATACTTGATTACTGCTCCTGACTTTGTATCTTGTTCAACACATTCTTATATCGGTAGATATGATTTGTTAAAAGGTATCAAAGAAGGCGGTGTATTCCTTCTTAATAGCCCTTGGTCAAAAGAAGAAGCATTCTCTCACTTAACAAGAGATATGCAAAAAACTATCATTGATAAGAAAATTAAATTCTACAACATTGATGCAGAAGCTCTTATCAAAAAACAACCAGGCTTGAGAGGTAAAGGTGCAAACACAGTAATGATGGTTGCATACTTCAAAGTATCTGGAATCATTCCATTCGAACAAGCTTACGAAGGAATGAAAGAAATGACAATCAAAACCTTTAAGAAAAAAGGTGATGATGTTGTTAACATGAACCTTGCTTTGATTGATGCAGCAGTAGATGCTTGTGAAGAAGTTGCTATTCCTGCTTCTCTTGATGGCGTTGCAGCTGCTGATGAAGTAAAATTCATTTCTGATGATGCAACAGAATTTGCTAAGAAAATTATCGAACCTTCAATGAGACAAAAAGGTGATGATATTCCTGTTTCAGCAATGTCTATTGATGGTGTAATTCCTACAGGTACTGCTTGTTTGGAAAAACGTGGTATTGCACCTAGAGTACCTCATTGGAATTCTGAAAACTGTATTCAATGTGGTATCTGTGCTTCAGCATGTCCACACGCAGCTATCAGAACAAAATTAGTAGAAAAAGAAAATCTTGCAAATGCACCTGAATCTTTCAATACAATTGAAGCTAAACCAAATGCAAATGGTGAACACTTCAAAGTTCAAGTATATTGTAAAGATTGTACAGGTTGTGGTGTTTGCTTGGATCAATGTCCTGCTAACAAAAACCCAGAAAAACAAGCTCTTGTTTGGTCAACAATTGAAAAAGAAGAAGCTGCTGGTGAAAATATTAATGAAAAATTCTTTGGTGAATTACCAGATAACGTAATGGGTAAAAACACAACAAAAACTATCAAAGGTGCTATGTTGAGAACTCCATTGTTCGAATTCTCTGGCGCTTGTGCTGGTTGTGGTGAAACTCCATATGTTAAATTAGTATCACAATTGTTTGGTGAAAATGCTATTGTTGCTAACGCAACAGGTTGTTCTTCAATCTACTCTGGTACATTCCCAACAATTCCTTACACAACTAACAAAGCTGGCAGAGGTCCTGCTTGGGCTAACTCTTTATTCGAAGACAACGCTGAGTTTGGTTTCGGTATGAGATTGGCTGTAGATCAAAACAGAGATACTTTGAAAACTTATGTTGAAAAAGTATTAGAATGTGAAAAAACTCCTGCGGACCTAAAAGAAGCTCTTGAAGGTGCTATGTCACACTTCGACAATTCTAAAACAGAAGAAGCAATTGCCGCTCAAGATAAAGCCAAAGCAGCTCTTGCTAAATATGCAGATGTTGATTGTGCAGACTTAGCTAAAGTTAGAGAACTTCAAGACTACTTCACTGATAAATCTGTATGGATTATTGGTGGTGACGGTTGGGCTAACGATATCGGTTATGGCGGTATAGACCATGTTCTAGCACAAAACAAAAACGTTAATATACTTGTACTCGATACAGAAGTATATTCTAACACTGGTGGTCAAGCTTCTAAATCTACGCCAACAGGTGCGGTTGCGAAGTTTGCTACAGGTGGTAAACCAACATACAAGAAAAATATGGGCTTGATGAGTATGTCTTATGGTTACGTTTATGTTGCATCAGTTTCATTGGGTGCTGACAGAGGTCAAACTCTTAAAGCGTTCCAAGAAGCTGAAGCATATGATGGACCATCTATCATCTTTGCTTACGCACCTTGTATCGCTCACGGTATCGATATGAGTAAAACTCAAACTGAACAAAAACGTGCTGTAGATGCTGGTTACTTCCCACTTTACAGATACAATCCTGCTAATGAACAACCATTTACTTGGGATGCAAAAGAACCAAAAGGTGACTTCCAAGAGTTTATTAGAAGTGAAGGTCGTTATAAACAACTTCTAAAAACTAACCCAGAAGCAGCTGAGGCTCTATATAGCCAAGCTCAAGTTGATGCTGCTAAGAGAATGGAAGTGTTCAAAGCTGTTGGCGAATTATTGAAATAATAATTTCAATATTTATAAGGGTGCAGGCAACGTAAGTTGTCTGCATCTTTTTTATTATAAAAAAAAGACCGCTTTTGCGGTCTTTTTTGTTAGTATATTGGGTTTACATTTCAATTTCTTCTAACAAAACTATTGCGTCAACAGCTAAACATTTGCCTTCACCGATAGGTCCCATCATTTCCATTGATTTTGCTTTGATAGAAACTTGATGGTAGTTTAAGTTGAGAATGTTAGCAAGATTTTTTTGCATTGCCCTGATGAATGGGCCAAGGCGTGGCTGTTGAGTTTTTATTGTTGCATCTATATTGTTTATTTTATAACCTTCTTTTAAAACAAGATACAATGTTTGAGCCAGTAATTCTGTACTATCGCAACCATAATATTTAGGGTCGTTGTCTGGGAAGTGTTGTCCAATGTCACCAAGTGCCAATGCACCTAATAATGCGTCAATAATTGCGTGGCATAGTGCATCCGCATCAGAGTGACCAAGCAATCCTTTGTTATGTTCTATTTTCACACCACCAAGAATTAAATCTCTATCATTGGCAAATTGGTGTAAGTCAAATCCTTGTCCTATTCTGTACTTCATTTTATTCTCCTATGTATTTATTTATTGCTTTTACAACACCATCATTATCTACTGTATCTGTAATATAATCTGCTATTTTTTTTAGTCCATCTGTGCCATTGCCCATTGAAACTTTTATACCTGCAGCTAGTAACATTTCAATGTCATTATCATTATCACCACAAGCCATTATTTCTGATTGGTTTATATTCCACATTTCTGCAAGATATCTTACAGCATTTCCTTTTGTTGCATTGATATTGGAAAACTCACAAAAACGTGGCGTAGATTTTACTATGTACAAATTATCTTTATATTTTTCAGACATTTCTTTCTGTAAATTTGAAATTAAATTTGTATCATTGTCTATGGCTAATATTTTATTTACACCTGTATAATTTAATTTTTCGCAATTTTCAATGACATTGTAGGATAGGTTTCTTGCTTTGACGTATTCTCTAATATAGTCACAATCTTTCTCTACAATAAGATTGTCATTTATATATATATTAAAAAAAATGTCACGTTTTTTTAGCTCTTTTACAATCTCTAGAGCCAAATCCGATTGCATTGTTCTTTCGTAAATGGTAGTTGTATCTTTATGAAAATTTTTTATTAGTCCACCTTGATAACATACGACGGGTGTATTTAACCCTATTTCTTCAGCTATACTTTTTGTTGCAGCATACATTCTGCCTGTACAAAGTATAACTTTAATCCCTTTTTTTACAAGATTTTGTAGTGATTTTTTAAGCGTATTTGTAATTGTATAGTCTTTTTTGAAAATTGTTCCGTCAATATCTAGAACTAGCATTTTTATTTTGTTCATCAGGATAAACCATTCTTTTTAGAAATTATCTAGCAAAAAAGCTCTTGATAAAGCACAAATTGTCTTTGCATCATTAATTGTACCATTTTTTATTAGTTTATGCACTTCATCTAGGTCTATTTCAAAGAAATCTAGTATTTCGCCTTCATCTAATTGTTGTTGCTCAAATATCAAGTCTTCTGCTTTAAATAGGTAGAGTTTTTCGTCACATATACCAAATGTTGTAAAAATGTAACCTAAATTTTTCCAATTTTGGGCTATGTAACCAGTTTCTTCTTTAAGCTCTCTTTTGGGGGCATTAAGTGGGTCTTCACCATATTCTAGACGCCCAGCAGGGAGTTCTATTTGTGTTGACTTTGTTGCATAACGGTATTGTTTAACCATTAGTAATTTATTTCCCTTTGTTGCACAAATTACAACACCTCCTGGGTGTTTAATAATTTCTCTATGCCGTATTAGTCCGTCAGAAAGCTCTACTTCATCGTATGAAATATCGAAAATTTTTCCGTTGTAAACTGTTCTTGTTGATATTGTTTTTTCTTCAAATTTATTCATATGATTAGCTTATAGCATAATCTTTTTGTACACAAGCTATTTTTCTATTTTGATATGTAATTTGTTGTTTTTATACATCAACTATGTATGTGTCTTTGGGGTTTATAAAATATTGTCTGTTTGTTGCTCCTCAAGATAATCTCTTAGCTGTATTTTTACAGTATGTTGTTGTTAATTAAACATTATTTCGTCACCATCTGTGTCAACTGTAATTGTATCACCAGCTTTGTATTGAGATTTTAAAATTTTCTTTGCTAGCGGATTTTCTACAAGTTGTCTAATTGTTCGTTTTAGAGGTCTTGCTCCATAAATGGGGTTAAACCCTCTAGTGGCAAGAAGTTCTTTAGCTTCGTCTGTGATTTGTAATTTTAAATTTCTATCAGCAAATAATATTTTTAGGTTTTCAAAGTATATATCAACAATTGCTTGTAATTGTTGGAGTGTTAGGGCTTTGAAAAACACAGTTTCATCTATTCTATTCAAAAATTCAGGTTTGAAGTGCTCTTTCATAATATCCATAACTTGATCTTTTGTTTTATCAAATTCGTTTTCTGAAAGCATTGAGTTTAAGCTGTTTTCAAGAATGATTGAACTACCAATATTACTCGTCATAATTATCAATGTGTTTTTAAAGTCAACTGTTCGGCCTTTAGAATCAGTTAGACGACCGTCATCCAATAATTGCAACATTATGTTGAATACGTCTGGGTGTGCTTTTTCAATTTCATCAAATAGCACAACTGAATAAGGCTTTCTTCTAACAGCTTCTGTAAGTTGTCCTCCTTCATCGTATCCTACGTAACCAGGAGGTGCACCTACCAAACGTGCAACTGAATGTTTTTCCATATACTCAGACATGTCAATTCTTATAAGTGCATTTTCATCATTGAACAAAAATTCTGCTAATGATTTTGCTAATTCTGTTTTACCTACACCAGTTGGTCCAAGGAAAATAAATGAACCAATCGGGCGTTTCGGGTCTTTTAGGCCAGAACGAGCTCGTCTTACTGCATCTGATACAGCTTCAACTGCTTCATTTTGTCCTATAACTCTTTCGTGAATGAAGTCTTCCATTCTTAAAAGTTTATCCATTTCACTTTCAACTAGTCTTGAAACTTCAATACCAGTCCATTTGCTTACTACTTCTGCGATATCATCTTCGTCAACTTCTTCTTTTAGTAATTGATTTTTGTGCTTTTGTCCTTCATTTTGCTGTACTGTATTAAGTTTTTTGTTTAGCTCAATAAGTTTTCCATACTTTAATTCTGCGGCTCTTTCTAAGTCCGCATCTCTTTCTGCTAAATCTATTTGGGATTTTGTTTTTTCAATTTCTTCTTTTATTTGTGCTTCATCGTAAATATTACTTTTTTCCATTTCCCATTGCGTTTGTAGTTTATTCAATTTTTCTTCTAAGTCATTTATCAGCTTATTTAATCCATTTATTTTCGTAATATTATCAGTTGTTTGTTCTTCTTTTTGAATTGCTTTTCTTTCAATTTCAAGTTGCATTTTTTGACGAATAAGAGAATCTATTTCTTCTGGCATTGAGTCTATATCAATTCTTAATGACGATGCTGCTTCATCAATCAAGTCTATTGCTTTATCAGGTAAAAATCTATCTGTTATGTATCTATCAGAAAGTCTGACAGCTGCAACAAGAGCTGCATCTTTAATCCTAATTCCATGGTGAACTTCGTATCTTTCTTTCAACCCTCTTAGGATGCTAATTGCATCTTCGACAGAAGGTTCATCCACCATTACTGGTTGAAAACGGCGTTCAAGAGCTG
>JAZSES010000321.1:0-4282 GCA_045531805.1 Candidatus Limenecus sp.
AGCTGAGTGGCGTCTTGAAAAGGTGAGTAATTGCTGGCTACGTTCAGTCGGCAGCAATTACGACACTAGATTAGGCTTCTTGATTATAATCCCAAGTATAAATCTGTCCACAGTAACGACAAACAGCATGCCTGTTCATAAAAGTTAAATCAGGTACAAAAGTGTAACCATCTACAGTAATAACAATATCTTTGTTTGCGTTATATTCCCAACTGAAACTATTGGAACCTTTATAGTCAGGAGCAAACATCAACTCAAATTTGTCTATTGATTTACAGTTTTTGCAAACAAACATTAATCTTCGTCATCCTCAGTTTTTCTTTTAGATTTTTTCGAACCAGCTCTTTCAGCAAGCTTTTCGGCAGCAATCTTACCAGCATAATTTCTCTTATTAATATCTTTGTACAAAATTGTGCAACAAATACTTCTCAATGGTAAAGCAAAAGCAGTGACAATCATTGAAACAAAAGCAAGAACAACACTTTGAGAAATTTCATAACTTTTCAAAACATAAGGTATATGAGCTTGCGCAAAAATATCATTCAAATCTTTTAGAGGGAGCAATTTTACATACTGTTCAACAGGATATGAGAAGAAACCTGTCAAATTACCTGTATTAAATCCCCAACAAATCAAGCCAGGAACTAACCAATAAGTAAATACGCCGAGAACAATCAATAAGAGAGCCGTCTTCCAAAAGTTGAACTTAACATGACTTATACCAGTTCTTATCGCATCAAAAGCTCCTTTTTCTTCCTCAAGAGCAAATACCTGAAAACATAACGCCAAATATACAAATACAACAACTAGCAAACCCCACAATATTGGAAATGAAAGTACAAGATAAATTATCGAAATCAAAAGCATAAATAAAATGTAAGACCCACTTCTTCTTTTTATAAGCTCAGAATGAAGAGCCAAATCGTCTAACTTGCCACCCTCCAACAATGTGCTAGCCATAGAATTTAATGAAGCCATCGCTATCAAATAATCCCAAAACGCCTTACAAAATATAAAAAATCCTGGCAAGGTCAAAAGTGCCAAAATAAAAAATACTAAAGGTATATTATCAAAAACAGGACTTTTCGTAGTTAACTCAGAAACATGCAAAGTAAAAATGTAAGAAGCAGTAAAAATCAGAACAATACCAATAATTTGCCCAAAAATTGGAAATGCCATATATTTGAAAAATTTTTCAAAGTTTAAAAAATATAATTTTACACCCTCGCAAAAAATTTTCATTACGCTAACAAATGTATTGTCTTTATCTTTTTTCGCCATTTCAAATCCTACTTGCGTTTTATAATATCCTCTATCATTTGTTTATATTAACATGTAATTATGGACGAACAAAACAAAAACATAAAAGAACTATTACAGAGTTTTACTCAAGAGGATTTTGAAAAAAATGTGAACTTGCACATTCATTCAAATTTTTCTGACGGTAAACTTTCACCTCAAGAGCTAATTGAAGATGCAAAGAAAAAAAACTATAAGCTCATAGCTATCTCAGACCATAATACTGTTGAAGCTTACAAACAAACCAATATCAAAAACGAAAAAATTATAATCCCTGCAATAGAATTTGACTGTTGGTTTAAAGGAGTTCTTGTGCATATACTCGGATACGGTATCGATGTAAATAACAAAGAACTATCAAAAATTTGTGCAAAAACAAAAAAAGAAACAGAAGCGGACATAGTTCGACTTTTTAACCATCGACACCCCAAAGATGTAATAAAAGCAATTCACAATGCTGGTGGTGTAGCAGTATTGGCACACCCAGCTTGTTATTGGGCAATAAACCTTGACCACTTTGTAAAAAAATTAATCGAACAAGGACTTGATGGAATAGAAGCATACTATCCATATAGACGTCACAGAGGAATTATCAAATTTCATACTGCTGAAACTGTTAAAAGAATAGGTCAAAAATATAACCTGATTCTTACTGGTGGTTCTGATTCACATTGTGAGATAGAAAATATTATATAAAAAATATTATATCATCAGCCAATACTTTCGAGTTAACAAAAACAGATTATACATTGCTAACTTATTGACGCCACTCAGCTCTGCAGACAGTTTCGCTCATTTCGTCTGCGACTCAATGGTTCACTTTGTCAAAAATTCGTTCACGTCGCTTCGTTTCTTATCACGAATTTTTCTCGGACAAATTTTCTTTTATCCACTTGGCCATTGGCAACAAAGCTCTGGCTCTATGACTCAACGTATTTTTCTCTTGTATAGTCATATCAGCCATTGTCTTGCCTAACTCAGGAATAAAAAACAACGGGTCATATCCAAAACCATAATCCCCAGACGGCTCAAATGCAATTTGACCTTCGATTTTACCAACTTCAACATGCAACTTTTCACCATTCGGAGCAACCAAAGTCATTGTGCAACAAAAATATGCTCCTCGATGACCATCTTTTACACCTCTCATTTCAGAAAGCAACTTTGCAATCTTTGACTTTTGGTCTGGAGCATAACGAGCCGAATAAAGCCCTGGTCTCCCATCCAAAGCATCAACACACAATCCAGTATCATCAGCCAAAGCTGGAATACCCATCATTTTTGCAGCTTCATACGCTTTTATATATGAATTTTCTTCAAATGTTGTACCATTTTCTTCTGGATTAAAATTACCATCAACTAGTACAAACTCAATATCTTCTGAATAAAAACCTTTTAATATCTCTTTTATCTCTTCAAGCTTATGTGGATTTGTTGTTCCAAGCGCAATTTTTATCATACAAAACTCCCCTATTCACAATTCAATTATCAAACAAACAAACGCAATTTTTAAGTATCAATTGTTTTATAAAATTATGAGAATTGAAAATCAGTACAACCTAGCAACTCAACAAAACAAATCGGTACAAAAAAAAGACATAAGAATACCGATAGAAAAACTTTGTCCACCAAATTCAAATAAAGCAAATTCAAATATTGCATACATTGAAACAAGAGAAAACTACGGACTAAAAAAAATTATATTTTCAAAACCATTACATGTGTCTGAAGCGTTAGAAACTCTAGCAAACACAAACATTCCTCTGCTAAAAGAACGCTTACTTTATCAAATGCACACTGAAGAAACTATGTCCGAAATGGCAAAAGATTTAAAAAATATAAAAGCACTCGAAAAAGAAAAAGTTACCAAACTATACTCAGCAGGAGCATTTGCCCTAGTCTTTGAAACTGACAATGGCAAAATATTAAAAATTACACAACAAGACCACTTCCCTCATGGAAGAAAACCAGCTTGGTTTGATTTGCCAATTCTAAAACAAGGTAAACACAACTATACTCACTATTACTTGGAAGAAAAAGCAGACCAAACAAACCTATCACAAAACGAACTTCGACAACTTGTCAAAGAAATAAAAAACAAAGGTTACACAATGAAAGATTACCTCGTCAGATTTTCATATGAAAACGAATCTGATGACATAGAAGAAACAATAAAAACTGAACAATTCGGCAGAGCCTCCGATGGTAAAATATACCTCATCGACCCAGGATGTGCAATCGCACCACCAAAACATTTCTTCAATCCCAAAACAATCAAAGACAAAATTTGGAAAATGTTTAATGAAAAGTATGAATAAGATTATTTACCAAAACGTCTATTACGTTTCTGGAACTCTACTATAGCTTTTCCTAATTCTTCTTCACCAAATTCCGGCCAATAAGCATCCGTAACATATAATTCAGAATAAGCCAACTGCCATAACAAATAATTGCTGATTCTTTTCTCTCCACCTGTTCTAATCAACAAATCAGGGTCAGGTATTTCACTAGTATACAAATTGGCAGAAATTATCTCCTCCGTAATCTCATCTACAGAGACACCCTTTTCTACAATATTTTTGACTGCGTTAACAATCTCATCTCTTGCACCATAATTAAACGCAATATTCAAATTCACACCAGTATTATTTTGAGTTTTTTCTTCGGCATTTTTTACTATGGATTGTAAATTCTCATTCAAACCAGTTATGTTACCTAAAAAACGAATCCTTACATTTTCCTGATGCATTTCATCAAGCTCATTAGACAATGTCTTTGCCAACAAACCCATCAAAAATTCAACTTCTTCTTTCTTTCTATTCCAATTCTCTGTTGAAAAAGCGTATACAGTTAAGTACTTTATTCCATATTTATCAAATAAACGCATTGTAGACTTCAAAGAGTCTACCCCCCTTTGATGCCCCATAGCAGTTGGCAAAAATTTTTCTTTTGCCCAACGTCTATTACCATCCATTATTATTGC
>JAZSES010000169.1:0-1986 GCA_045531805.1 Candidatus Limenecus sp.
GGTTTTTATAAATATATTTCCAATCTAAAGCCTTATTGAAAATTAGTAATAGCAATTTATAATGATGAGATATTGAAGTGTCTGAAAGTGGTTTATCATAACGGTTATCTAATCGCATTCCAGAATTTCTAAGAGTATGAAGAAATAGGATGATATCATTTGCTGTTATTTTTTTCAATTTCATTTTCCCAAAAGCAGGAATTAGTCTGTTGTCCAGTAATTGATTATATCTGTTAACAGTTATTGGGCTTAATTTGTTGTAATGTCTTATTTTGAGGAGTTTAGTGCATTCTTCAAATGATATTTCATGGTCTACAACAATAGTGCTCTTTATTTCTAGATAAAATTCCGCTAAAAGCTTTTCGGCTTCTTTTTTTGTCTTTGCGTATACCACTTTAGTTACTCTTTTTTGCTTGTTGTTTTCATCATATCCAACGGATACTCTGAGTTCCCATTTATTATTGGGTTTCTTTATAATTGAGCCTGCCATATATATCCTCCTAAATGAAAAAAGCACAGGCTAGAAATTTCTAGTCTGTGCTCGCATTATTATCTTACTTTTTGCCATGCAGGTGTTGACTCATTTCTTTTTTGCCAATCACGCAATGCACTTAAAGTATAGAAATAACATCTGCCAATTTTTATTGCAGGTAATGAACCATTATGTGTTAATTCTAACACTCGCTTATAAGTGATTTTGTTACCAAAAAACAGTTCTGATGTTTCTCTAGCTGTTAAAAGCTTTTCAGTTGTAAATTCATTAGTCATAATTAAGACTCCTTTCATTTTGAATTTACTTATCTGTTAAATAGCATGTAGTTTCTTACATTTCTTCTTTTTCCTAATACACATCTCCAAGTTGTTTTATTGGGCAAGTAAAGCTATGTACTAGAATAAAAGAATTAATATGGTACGCATATGTCATACTATAACGGTGAGTACTTTATCTTACTGTTCTTAGTCTTGTAAATTTCTATTTTTACTCATTTTTCTATGTTTCCTACCCTATTAGTCGATAACCGTTCTGACAATCTCCATATAAAGGAGTATTTGAGTTAGCTTTGTGAGAACGACACATATTTCAAAAAGACTGCAACTGTAGCACGCAACTATTTGGTTGCAACCTGAAAAAGCACGTATTTATGCGGTTTCTGGAGGATGCTAAAAGATTGTAGTTGCATTAAAGAAACTTATGTTGCAATAATGTATGTGAATATATTATGCTTATCATTTGATCGTCAGGGCTGTATGTTAACATAAAAATCTGAAGTATCGTCTAAATAGCAAACTATAGACCAAAGGACAAAGAACTATTTGGGTGCTATAATTTACATATAAACCATTGTGAGGGTGATTGTTGTGTCTTGTTCTAAAAATATGAGAACGCTAGATATGTATGTTAGACTGTGTGAAGGCAAGTTGATAAATAAGGCTGAATATGCCAAAAGATTTGGTGTTGATGAGCGTTCTATTCAAAGAGACATTGATGATATCAGAGCATTTTTGGATGAAAGATCTGTCTCCAATTCTTCAGAACATCGTAGTGTGAAGTATGATAGGACTAAAAAAGGATTTGTTCTTGATGGTGATGTAGATGCTCTTTTATCAAATAGTGAAATACTTGCGATAAGTAAAATCTTACTGGAAAGTAGAGCTTTTACAAAAATTGAAATTAACGAGATACTAAACAAACTTGTTTCTGGATGTGTACCAATAAAAAACATGAAATTGGTATCTGATTTGCTTGCTAATGAAAAATATCATTACGTGGAATTACATAACAAGTCACATATTAAAGATAAGTTATGGGAATTAGGAAATAGTATTAAGCAATCTGAATTACTTGAAATAACTTATGATAAACAGGTGTCATCTAAAGAAACTGTTACTCGTATAATAGAACCCGTAGCAATACTTTTTTCCGAATATTACTTTTACCTAAATGCGTATATTGTTGAATCTACAGACACCGGATATAAGCGTATC
>JAZSES010000306.1:0-7618 GCA_045531805.1 Candidatus Limenecus sp.
CATGACGTTTTTTTGTTTAGATTTATCTTAATTTTACTAAATCATATTTTCTCATTCTGATATTTTCAGGTGTAATTTCAACCAATTCATCATCAGAAATATATTCAAGACATTCTTCCAATGACATGAGTCTTGGAGCTTGCAATGTTACCATTACATCAGCTGTTGCAGTTCTCATGTTTGTAAGTTTTTTTGTTTTACAAACATTTACGGCAATGTCCTGTGGTCTATTACATTCACCAACAATCATACCTCTGTAGACTCTAGTTTTTGGTACAACGAAGAATACACCTCTGTCTTCAAACTGAGCTAATGCATAAGGTACTGCTTCACCTTCTTCGTGAGCTATTAATGAGCCCATTCTTTGGCGATTTATATCACCAGCATATGGTTTGTATTCAGCAAATGTATGGTTCATTATGCCTTCGCCACGGGTCATTCTAATAAACTCTCCACGGAAACCAATCAAGCCTCTTGATGGTATCATAAATCTCATTTTGGAACGACTGCCAACTGCCTGCATTTCCAGCATTTCACCTTTACGTCCTGCAAGTTTTTCTATGCAGCCACCAGCACATTCTTCTGGTACATCAATAAGTAAATCTTCGTAAGGTTCGTGAAGTTCTTCATTTATAGTTTTGTATATAACTTCTGGTTTTGAAACTTGGAATTCAAAGCCTTCTCTTCTCATTGTTTCAATAAGGATGCTAAGGTGCAATTCGCCTCTGCCAGAAACTTTGAATATATCAGTAGAATCAGTATCTTCAACTCTCAAGGATACATTTTTTTCTAGTTCTTGGTAAAGTCTTTTTCTAAGCTGTCTAGATGTTACGAATTTACCTTCTTGCCCAGCAAATGGGCTATTATTTACTGAAAAGTTCATTTGTAATGTTGGTTCGTCAATTTTGATGAGTGGTAGTGCTTGTGGATTATCAAGACAAGCTATTGTCTCTCCGATTTGAATTTCTGGAAAACCAGCAATACCTACAATATCACCAGCTGAGGCTTCTTTTATTTCTACACGACCTAAATCTTCAAATCCAAATAGCTTTATTATTTTACCTTTTGTGATTGTTCCATCAGTCTGGATTAAACTAACTTGTTCTTGCGATTTCATTGATCCGTTTACAATTCTACCAATCGCAATTCTTCCTACGTATTCATTGTAATCTAGTGTTGTTACATGAAATTGTAAATCTTTTGTTGCGTCAGCAACTGGTGGTTTAACATTTTCTATGATTGAGTCTAACAATGGAAGCATGTCATTTGATTCATCTTCCAATTCTTTTTTCGCATAACCATTTAAGCTACTTGAATAAACAACAGGGAAGTCTATAAGGTATTCATTGTCTGTTAATTCTGTAAATAGGTCGAATACTTTGTTAAGTGTTTCATCAGGGTCTGCAGCAGGTTTGTCAATTTTGTTGATTACAACAATTACTCTGATACCTAGCTCAAGTGCTTTTTGTAGTACAAATCTTGTTTGTGGCATTGGCCCTTCTGCTGCGTCTACAATTAGTAATGCACCATCAACCATGCCTAACACTCGTTCAACCTCTCCGCCAAAGTCTGCGTGCCCTGGTGTGTCAACGATATTGATTTTGTGATTATTGTATTGAACAGAAACGTTTTTTGCTAGAATTGTAATGCCTCTTTCTCTTTCGAGGTCGTTGCTATCCAAAATACGTTCTTGTACAACTTCATTTTGTCTAAATACGCCACATTGTTTCAATAAACAGTCAACCAAAGTTGTTTTACCATGGTCAACGTGTGCAATAATGGCGATGTTTCTAAGTTTATTGCTATCCATTTTTTACCTATTTCTTTTCTTGTTATTAATGTTTGTAATTCTTACTA
Organism: Candidatus Limenecus sp.; assembly: GCA_045531805.1. GTDB lineage: Bacteria > Cyanobacteriota > Vampirovibrionia > Gastranaerophilales > Gastranaerophilaceae > Limenecus. Next base: position 1,858 of record JAZSES010000306.1, read on the forward strand.
AAATAATATAACAGAGGGTTTTAATGTACAATAATTATTTTAAATTGTTATTTTTTTGTAATGTTCTGTCTTTATTTAACTTCTTTTTTGCTAAAATCAGCTTATGAACAAGAAAATTTTAGCAGGGATGAGTCTTGAAGAATTAACAGAGCTAACAGATTCACTTCAAGAGTCAAAATACAGGGCGAAACAAATTCATAATTGGCTTTATCAGAAATCAGTATCCGACATTGATGAGATGACTGATATTTCAAAGTCTTCACGAGAAAAATTAAAAGAAATAGCTCGAGTGACTGATGTTAAGATAAAAAATAAGCAAGTTAGTGTTGACGGTACTATAAAATATCTTCTTGAATATCAAGATGGAAATTGTGTTGAAACAGTTTTGATGCGTTTTGATAACCGTTCTAATCTATCTGCTTGCGTTAGTTCTCAAGTGGGTTGCGCTTGTGGATGTACTTTCTGCGCTACTGGAAAATTAGGGTTTGTGAGAAACCTTACTCCTAGAGAGATTATTGAGCAAGTTTTGACAATTCAGCGAGATACTGGCTTGAAAGTTACAAATATTGTTTTTATGGGACAAGGTGAACCACTTTTGAATTTAGATAATGTTCTCAAAGCTATTGATATTTTCAATAAGGATTTTGTTATTGGAATTAGACGTCTTACTGTTTCAACCTGTGGTATTGTTCCTCAGATTAATAAGCTTGCAGAAATGGATTTTCAACCTACATTGGCTATATCTTTGCATGCACCTGAGCATGAGTTGCGACGCACTCTTATGCCAATTGAAAATAAGTATAATTTAGATGAACTAATGTCATCTTTAAAGAATTACGTTTCTGATACTGGTAGAAGAATTACAATTGAGTATACGTTGATAAAAGGTTTTAATGATTCCGTTGAATGTGCTAAAAAACTTGCAAAATTGTTGATTGGTTTGAAAGCTAACATCAACATGATTATTTATAACCCAACTGACAAAGATACATTTGAAAAACCTGACAAAGATACTATTCAAAAATTTAAATATATATTAGAACAATCTGGTAAAAAGGTAACAATAAGATTAGAACGAGGTTCTGATATAGATGCCGCTTGTGGTCAACTAAGCAACAAAATGAAGGATTAAATATGCCAATACTATCAATTTCATCACCTAACTATAAATCTAATTTTAAATATATTCCATCATTTGCTTCAAAAAATGTAAAAAATGATGTTGATGTATCCAAGCAAAATTTGAGATTAAATTTCTTCAAAGAAAATATTGAGTGCATAAAATCTAATTTTGATGAAAATATTGGTCCGTTCATTTCTGATAGTCGTGTTTTATATAACGAAGTTGGTACGATTGGTTATAATGCGCAACTTGTTTTAAACAAAGTCAACAAGTCAAACGAAGAACTATCTCGTGCACAACGAATGGCACTTACAGGTTTCGAAGATAGCTGTTCTGTCGATTTTGGCAAATATTTTGATAGATTTGCCAAGTATGAAGAAAATGTTAGAGCCTTTAAAAGACATGAAGAGTTTTCGCTAAAGCATATTTATGAAAATCCTGAACTTACAAAAAAAATAAATGATGCAAAAAAGTATTTTCTAAAAAATGAAATTATTGATGAGATAAGGCCTATACATGAAAAATATGTTCAGGGTAGAAATTCAGTATTTGATTTATTTGGGCAAGTTGGTTTACAAAAATTTGCTCCAGATATTTTTGAAAAGCTCAAAGATATCAAAGATATCCATTCTTCAGCTTCATATTTTATGCTTGTTACTCCTTATCAACAAGCTATAAAATTAAGAGATGAAATTGCTAATATTTCTAATGAGTTGGCTAATCCTAAAGATAACTTAATGAAAACATATTTCAGGATTGGTAAGATTGATGAGCAAGTTTACACACTCAATAATAGCAAGAATACTTTTTATGAAAATCAAGATAAGATGAAGCAGTTTGTTGATAAGTATAAAAAGTCCAAGTATCAAATGATTGACGTTGCTACTGTTGAAAATGCATACAAAAACATTGAATATAACGTTCTTACAAATTCTAGAAATCAACACTTTCAAGTTAAGGAAGCTGTGAAGAACTCCTCTTTAAAGGATTTAAGTGAAGATGCATTAAAAAAATTAGATGTACTTATTGAAAAGCAAGCATCATTAAATAATGAAATATTTGGCATGATTAATGAAATAAAAACATCTTATATTATGAAGCAAAATGAGGAGTTCTATAAGAAACACCACATAATATAATTTTTATATTACAGCAAATGTTCTGCTATCTAAATCTTGAACTTTATTATTTTGAAGTTTTGAAATTCTAGTTCTGATTTTTGGACCATGATGCGAGTGTGGTTTTTTATCCAAAAATGCTTTGTAATAATGTATTGCTCTTGGTGTGTTTGACATTTTATCAAAGCAAATTGCTAGTCCTAAATATGCTTTGTTGTAATTTGGATTAAGTTTTAAGGCTTGAGAAAATACACTTCCTGCTGATTTGAACTCACCTAAGTTCATATAAAGTGCAGAAAGGTGGTTGTATGCACTCAAAAATTCTGGATGGTTTTCGATTATTGTGTGATAAATGAGTATTGCCATATCTATTTCATCAATTAATTCATGTGCAACACCCAGTTGGAGTTGTGCATTTAAGTTGTTTCTATCTAGGGAAATTGTGTGATGGAAACATTTTATAGCTTCACAAAATCTACCAGTTATCATATAGCATAATCCTAATTCATAGTGGATTTCAGGTGTGAAAAATGATATTTTTCGTGCAGTTTCTAATGTTTTTATCGCTTTGCTGTAATTTTCTTGAGCTTTGTAAGAAATCCCAAGACCTAGGTAAGCTTTGTAGTTTTTTCTATCCAAGAAAATTGAACCAAGATAGTGTTTTATTGACTCTTTAAAATGGTTTGCAAGCCTAAGTGCTTCAGCTTTTACTAGTAACTTGTATGCAACTGAGTTCGTCTTGTTTTTGGGTTTAACTACAAAATTTTCTAGCCCGTGTTCTACGCTTTTATACAAAATCCCCAAGATATTTCCCCTATTTTTTAATTTACATTAATTACTATAATTTTATGTTTTTTTTGTGTTCTTGTTATTAATCCTAGGATTGAATTATCTAATCCATATGGTTAATATTTTTCTCTTTTTGTTACGATAATTATTCGGTATGTGTATAATTGAATTACTGAAATTAACTTGGGGATGTTCTAATGTCTGATGTTTTGTCGAAAAATCTTAAATCAATTTTGGAGTATAATCCGATTTTATGTGCGAAAATTTTGAACGTAAATTCTTTTTCTAAGTCTATTGAGTTGGCTCAGAATGAGAATGGTGAACATAATCTCGTTATAAATGGCATTTCTGTTCATTCTACTAATGGTGCTGAAAAAGAGGCTCAGGACTTAGTTTTTACTTTGCCTCATAATAACTTTGGTTCTATTCATGTTATTTTTGGTATGGGTTTAGGTTATTTATGTGATACATTTGTTCAAAAACTCAAAGGGAAAGTTATAGTTTTTGAGCCTGATATTGAGCTTTTGAGATTTGTTTTTGAGCTTGTTGATTTTAGCGATGCTTTTTCATCTAAAAGGTGTTTTATTGTTTCTGATTATGCTGAGTATAAAAAAATCTTTTCAAGTATTTTTAAATTTCGCTCAAAGACGTCATTGTCTGTTTTAAATTATCATTCAACTCAGTATGGTAAAATCTATAACGATTTTAAGAATGAAGTTCAGAGACAATTTGGACTTGTAAGTCACAATTATACTTTTCAGGTAAATTCGATATACAGTTTTTTGCAGTCTACATTATCAGGACTTGCCGATAAGTTTAGAGCTCAACATATTACTGATTTTAATGGGGTTTTAAAGGGGAAAACGGCAGTTGTTGTTTCGGCTGGTCCATCACTGAGTAAAAATGTTCACTATCTAAAAAAATACAGAGACAATATTGTAATATTTTGTGTTGGAACAGCTTTGAAAACCTTACTACAAAATGAAATTGTTCCAGATTTTTTGCACGTTATAGAAAGAGCTAATACGCTAGTTCATGTTGATTTTCCTGAAACAGAAAAGATGATGTTAGTTTGTTCTCCTTGTACTAATGAAGCTATTCTTTCTAAAAAGTATAAAAGAGTTTTTGTTACTCCGTCTGAAGAAACAGAAGATTCTCGCTGGTTTTTGGAAATGCTTAAACGTCCTGTTCTTAAGTTTGAAACAAAAGGTACTGTTGCATATAATGCTTTGTTTACAGCAAAAACACTTGGTTGTGACAAGATTATTTTAATAGGTCAGGATTTGGCCTATTCTGATGGTAATTGTTACACTAAAGGTTCTGTGTTTGATGATTTAAAATGTGTTTTTGATGATAGTACTCAAAAATTTAAAATTGTTCTGGATAATTTTGAAAGATTTAGAGATTCATATTATAGTTGGCATCCTTTTTCTATTGAGGAAAAAAATCAGCGCATAAATAACTTAATTGATAAATATAATTCCGAGTTGGTAACAGTAGATGGTCAAAATGGTGAAAAGTTGCCTACGTCTGCGCTGTATTCTTTGTTTATTGAATATATAAAAGATTTTGCACTTCGTTATAACAATGAGTTGACTCTTATAAATTCATCTTCAGGTGGTGCAATGATTGATGGTTTTGAAAATATGCCATTGTCAGTTGCTTTGGAAAAATATGCTTGTGATAAGGTCGACAAGAATGAACTTGATCGTTTATTTGCTGTTAATCAGAGTTTGGATATAGCATCTTTGATTAATAATTTAAAGCAAGAAATTCAATATATTAATGATATTTTGCCATTGTTAAAAGATGGGCAAGAGCTTTCATTAGCTTATGATAAAGAGTTGACTTGCCGTAAATCCTATACTCAGGCAGCTGAAAAATTACTAAATAAGCTTTCTGATTTATATGTAGATATTACTAATTCTTATATGTGTAAATCTAAATTGCTTGGTATAGTATTTATGAAGATGCGTTCTGAACTGGCGTATCGTATGAGTGAGCTTGGTGATTATGTCACCTATGATGATGCTGTAAACTTGTCTCCTTGCTTTTCTTCTTATTACAAGTATCCGCATTCACGTTTGCTTTGGTGTATTGATAAATTGAATTTTACTATTGAGGAATTAATGAAGTATGAAAGCAGTAATACAAAGAGTTAAAAGTGCATCGGTAAATATAGATGGTGAAGAATATTCTTCTATTGCTAATGGTATGTTGATTTTATTTTGTGTTGAAAAGAATGATGTGGTTGAGACTTTAGACTGGTTTGTCAAAAAAGTTTCTTCTTTAAGGATTTTTGATGATGAAAATGGAAAGATGAATAAGTCTGTAGCCGATATTTCTGGTGAAATTTTGGTAGTTTCTCAGTTTACATTGGCTGCTAATTGCCAAAAAGGTACGCGACCTAGTTTTGATAATGCAGAAAATCCTAAAATTGCAAATGAATTTTATCAGCTGTTTGTACAAAAATTATCTGATTTGAATATCTCCGTAAAAACTGGTGTTTTTGGTGCTATGATGGATGTTCAACTTTGCAATGACGGTCCGGTGACTTTTGTTTTACAGAAATAATCTGCATTATTTGTAAAAAAGCTTGCCTTATATTGTCTTTCCATTTAGAATATATGTAGATAACATTGTTATTTTGTAATTTATTATTAAGATGTCGAGGAGCTAAAGATTAAATAGCCTTTCTCCTTTTAGTTTAAAAGGGATGTAAAAATATGTA
>JAZSES010000340.1:0-5003 GCA_045531805.1 Candidatus Limenecus sp.
TATGAGAATTCAAGTCTACACCAATGGTAACTACAAAGTAGAACTTGAACTTGGTGAAGAACAATTTATCGGAGGTAAACGCTCTTAAAATAAGAGAATACTATTATGGCTAAATCTAACTATGCGTTACGTTGTTACACAACAAATTGTGAAAAACACAGTAAAAACAATACACAAAAGTCATTCAAAGGTTCCTGTATATGTACAGGAACCAAATCTGAATGCTTTTCATGCTCAAAACGAGATTTCAAAAGAAAATAAAGGAGGTAAAACTATTGATTAGAATATACATAGGTGAATCATCTTCGGGTAAAGACACATTCTGTAAAAAAACCCATGAAACAAGTAATGGTGAAATACAGTTGATTGTTTCATCTACAACACGACCGCCAAGAGTAAATGAAATTCACGGTAAAGCTTATTGGTTTGAAACCGAACAATCATTTTTAGAAAAAGTAAAAACTGGTGAAATAATCGAATATAGAAAATACAATGCAACATGGAATAATGAAAAAGTTGTATGGTATTATGGTTCACCAAGAGTCAATCCTGAAGAAGATTGGGTAGCAGTTCTTGAAATCAAAGGTACACTCGAATACATAAAAGCGTATGGCAGCGAAAATCTTGAAATTATTTATGTATATGCAGATGCTGATATTAGAGAAGAACGTGCAAAATTAAGAGGTTCTTTTGATAAAGCCGAATGGGACCGCAGAGCAGAAGCTGATAGAGAAGATTTCAGCAATGAAAACTTAAAGTTATTAGCAGAGGCATATGGTAAACCTATTATCACACTCAACAACAATTCAGATAAACCTGTATTTGGATATCTTAATGTAGATGCTCTGTAAAGCATTGTAAGGCGATTTTAGACGCACAAATGTTATTTGTGGTAACTTATTCAACAAATACATAAAAACGTCTTAAATCGCCTTATACGCGTTTTAAGACATATGTTAATAAAACAGGAGGTACTAAATTGAGTCGAAATAATATGAGAAACTATCTTACTTCAAACCAAAAACTTGAAGTAGCAAAAGAAATCATAAACAATCCGAAAAAGAAATATTCAGAAATTGCAGATGATTTCGGTGTTCATGTCGAAACTGTGAAAAGAATCGCAGCTGAATACGGGGTTCAAAGAAACCCTCGACCATATTAACGCTTAAATTCAGTAATTATTACAAATTTAGAATGACATTTGTGGAATATTATGCTAAAATATAAGCGCAACTATATAAAAACTCATCGAAAGGAGTAAAATCAATGGAACTTACCAAGAAAAATGTCAAAATTATTCGACGTAATGGTTCCGAAGCTGACTTTGATATCATGAAGATTATCAAGGCTGTATCAAAAGCTAATCAAGAAGTCCGTCCTGATGAACAATTGACGGATAATCAGATTTTGGTTATTGCTGAACTTACACAGCAGGAAATCTTCAAGATGCAGCATGCGCCTACAGTCGAACAAATCCAGGACCTTGTTATTGCTAACATTATGAAACAACAGGCATACAAGGTTGCACAACTTTACACAGAATATCGTTATAAGAGACAGTTGATGCGTAAAAAGAACACCACAGATGATGCTATTTTATCGCTTGTGGAATGTCAAAATGAAGAACTCAAACAGGAGAACAGTAACAAGAACTCCACCATTGCATCCACACAAAGAGATTACATAGCAGGTGAAGTATCAAAAGACTTAGCTATGAGAGTTCTCTTACCACGAGATGTTGTAGATGAACATACGTCTGGTGGTGGACACTTCCATGATGCTGATTATTTCTTACAACGTATACACAACTGTGACCTTATCAATCTTGAAGACATGCTTCAGAACGGTACAGTTATCACAGAAACTCAAATCACTAAGCCTAACTCCCTGGCAACAGCAGCAAATGTTGCAACACAGATTATAGCCCAGGTAGCAAGCAATCAGTACGGTTTAAGGTTAGCTGCCGTACTTAGCTTATGGTTAAACATGATGTTAAACCTAACATCAAACAATAAGCTTAAAAAACAATATTAACTGTCACAACAGGGTTATGCTTTCATTAGCATAGCTAACGAGGTAGGTTGGAAAAGCTAATCTCGTGATTATTTTATCAAAAGGTGGAATACCAAACATGAACAACAATTTAACCAGTTATGAAAAAGCTGAATTACTAAAAGATACAATATATCATATGTATAGTAAAGAAGGACGTTCCAAAAGTTACATCAGTAAACTTCTCAAAATCAATCGTAAAACAATAAACGATAAGATTAAAGAATGGAATTTTCCTGAAGCTGAACCAAGACACCATTTAACACCATCTAACCTAAAATTCTTAAACGCACATAGAAACCTTATCAAATCAAGACTTGATAATGATATTCCTATTACAAAAATTGCAGAAGAACTAAAAGTTGATAGACACTATTTACAGCGTACTATTATTCAAAATGATGTAGTGTTAAATAAAGCCAGAACTGATTATATGAACCGATTACATAACAATTCAAATCAGTTAAAATCTGATATGATGAATAAATCTCGACTGAATTATAACATCATAGATTTACCTGGTGAAGAATGGAAACCAATTTTAGGTTACGATGATTACATGATTTCCAACAAAGGTAGAGTAAAACATCTAGCAAAACGATACGGAAAATACTATCTATTGCAACAGACACCAAATAAAAATAACAATAGACTCTACGTCACATTGCACAAAGATAACACTAAGAAAAATCTTCAAGTTGCAAAACTTGTAGCACATGCTTTTGTAGATGGCTATAGTGATATCAATAACACTGTCAACCATGAAGATGGTGATGTGCAAAACAATGAATGAACCAACTTAAAATGGGTAAGCCAATCAATCAATAATGAACATGCATATAAAAAGCTAAACAGAAGTAAAGTGAACAAACGCAAATACAATTTTTCAAAGATTGTATATAAAAACAAGTATGAGTTCAAAACTGTTGCAGCGTTTGCAAAATTCATTGGAAAATCAGAAACACAAACCAGACGTTACTTAGATAATCCGTCTGAACATGAAATCAAATTGATAAAATAATTGTAACGACTAATTCTAGGGTATCGGCAGCGATATTCGAAACATATTGGTGGATGCAATACCAGCATCTGCAAGAAATAGTCTAAGCTATATGTAGCACACAAACTTATATAGCACTAGGGTCAAACCTTCACATTATCACATCTTGCACCATTTGTTGATGTGTCAAGACGCAAGATTAGAAAGAAAGTTATTGCCGAATACGAGAAGATTTTCAAAGATATTCTTGAATCTGAATATGAAAAGCCTCGAAAAGTTCTTGGCAAGAAATTAGCCAAAGAAAAAGAAGCTTTTTACAAAGGCAAAGAACGTCTACTTAAATTCATTGATGCTGTAGACATCGAAGAAATCGTAGAATCTCGTGTTCGTGATGAAATCAAGAGTGCAATTCAAACAATTCAATATCAGTTGGTAACCCTTATGACAACAAATGGACAAACTCCATTCGTGTCCATGTTTATGTATCTTGATGAAGTACCTGAAGGTCAAGAAAGAGATGACCTTGCATTGCTCATTGAAGAAGTTCTCCGTCAGAGAATCAAAGGTTTACCAAATGAAAAAGGTGTATGGATTACACCAGCATTTCCTAAATTACTGTACACTTTGGATGAAGATAACATCCACAGAGATAGCAAATATTTTTACTTAACACAAATGGCTGCTGAATGTATCGCGGCTAGAATGGTTCCTGATTGCATATCTGCAAAGATTATGAAGGAACTCAAAGGCGAAGTATATCCTTGCATGGGTTGCAGAAGTTTCCTTACACCTGACAGATTCACTGATAACGGTGTTGGTAACATTGCAAAAGCTAAGAACTATGATGAAAAGAAGCATAAATATTACGGAAGATTTAACCAGGGTGTTTACACCATAAATCTCGTAGATATTGCTTGTCAATCTGACGGTGATTTCGACTTATTCTGGGATATTTTCAATGCAAAACTTGAAATTGCACATAAAGCTCTCCGTTGTCGTCATGAACGTCTGAAAGGTACACCTTCAGATATTGCACCAATTCTTTGGCAACATGGAGCTCTTGCAAGATTAGAGAAAGGTGAAACCATTGATAAACTCTTATACAATGGTTACTCCACAATATCATTAGGTTATGCAGGATTATACGAATGTTGTATGTTTATGACAGGTCATTCTCATACACATGACATGGCTAAACCTTTTGCTCTCCAAGTTATGCAGCATATGAATGATGCTTGTAACAAATGGAAAGCTGAAGAAAATATTGATTACTCACTGTATGGAACTCCATTAGAGTCCACTACATACAAGTTTGCTAAGAAACTTCAAGATAAATATGGTGTCATCAAAGATGTTACCGACCACAACTATATTACAAATTCTTATCATGTGAATGTAAGAGAAGAAATTGATGCTTTCACTAAGCTCAAATTCGAAGCTGAATTCCAGAAATTATCACCTGGAGGTGCTATCTCTTATGTTGAAATTCCAAACATGAAGAACAATCTTGAAGCTGTTATCAGTGTCATGGAATTTATCTATGATAATATCATGTATGCTGAAATGAATACAAAGAGCGATTATTGTCATTGTTGTGGTTATGACGGAGAAATCCAGATTATCGAAGAAGACGGCAAACTCTTATGGGAATGCCCGAATTGCGGAAATCGTGACCAGAACAAAATGAACGTTGCTAGACGTACATGTGGTTACATTGGTACACAATTCTGGAACCAAGGAAGAACACAGGAAATTGCAGATAGAGTGCTTCATCTGTAATTAACTTGCTAAGAATAAGAGGTTTAGTAAAGCACTAAGCCTCTTTTTCTTCAACCTAAATTTGAAAATTATAATGAATAATCATTATCACATAAATAAAAAATTGGAGGACATTTATATGACTACTACAAATGAAACAAAACTCAAAAGAACTTGCGGTTACATTAGTGGA
>JAZSES010000383.1:0-3515 GCA_045531805.1 Candidatus Limenecus sp.
ATATTTCTTTTTGAGATTTTGATACAGAATTAAAATTTGCAGTAGAATGTAAATTCTTAAACGATTCAGCAGAAAAACTATCCAAGCACAATTGCAAACAAACTTCTGATATTTTTTGATAGACAGAAATTTTGTACTTTAAGTTTTCATAATCTTCATTATAAATACTACTAGAAACAGGTATTTGTTCAGCCTTAAACACATCTAAAAACTTTTGTCTTGTTTCAAATTTATCAGCAAAAACTCCAATATCAGAGTAGCTTAAACCATTCGTTTCAGCTAGCTCCTTTATCTTTTTAGCTACAAAAATAGCTTCACTTTGAATATCACCAAACCGCAAACAAGTCTTTTTCGTTAGAGGCAATTGTTTTAAATTATCTATTGATAAATTAGCCTGATTCTTTACTCGTGGATAAGGTATTTTCCATCCATTCTTACTCATCAGTGAAATATATTCAGAATATAACAAAGACACCAACTCTAAACGTTTTGTATCAACACCAGTATTTGGAATGTTATTTATTACTTTAGCGAAAACATCTGGCTTAATATTCGAATAAAACAAATAATTAAAAATATTCAAAATGTCTTGAAAAAAATCTTCCGAACGAACCAAACAACGCAAAGCATTATCTTTTGCAAATAGCATTTTACTCTTTGCTTTAATAATATTTTTCGCAAATAATGAATAGTTCGTATATTCAGGCTCTTTCAAAAACTCTTCAAACATTAACAACCTCTACAACAAATCATTATCTTTAATAACCTGATAAACATGCTCCGGCTTTATTGCCATCATGCAAGGATTTATTTCTGCTTGCTCATACTCTTTAACTGTGCATTTTCTTCTATTACAAGGAATGCAACTCAAATCAGCAGACAAAGCAAAATGATTTATCCCCCAAGGCCCAGTTCTTGTCACAGGAGCTGCACCATATAACCCAATACAATAAGGTTTACCCATCGCAGTCGCTATATGCAAAGGCCCAGTATCACTGGATATAACAATATCCGCCAATGAATATACCGCAGCAGATTCCAATATCGAATATTTGCCAGCTACTATTATAATATTGGGGTGTACATTCTCCAATGGCTTAACTTTTTCTACATCCTCACTCGCACCAGTAACAATAATATTACAGTCATACTCCTCAATAAGTTTCAAAGCTAACTCTTTAAAGTTTTTTATTGGCCACTTACGCCCTTGCCGTGTAAGACTAACTTGTGTATTCAAAACAACAATCTTTTTATCTGTAGGAATGTCCAACTTGATTTTTTCAACGACCTCATCAGGTAGCTCTATTTTCAAGTCATTTGGATTTTCAATTTCTTTAAAAACTTTTTTAGCAGTTCTAAAGAAATTTTCAACTGCATGCAATTTAAAAGTTTTTTTGTAAGTAATTGTTTTTTTAGAGAAAATCATAAACGCTAAAAACTTAAATCTTACGGATGGCTGTAAATTTATAACAACATCATACTTTTCTTTTCTCAGTTTAGAAGCCAACTTCCAAAGATAGGTATAACTCTTACCTTCAAGACGTATAACTTTTCTCAAATCAGGACTATGCTCTATTAATTGAGCAGGCACTGAGCTTGTTAAATAATCTATCTGGACAGTTGGATAAGATTCTTTTATACTACGAAAAATATTAGATGTATGAACAACATCACCAATCGCCCCTTGTCTAATAATCAAAACTTTTTGCATTAGTCCTCCAACTCCGATTACAAATCAAACTCATACAAATAATCATCCATAACAAAGCCACTGCCTATATCAGTTTCTACCTCACCAGAGCGCATAAAACCTAATTTTTCATATGCACAAATAGCTACAAAATTATATTTATTTACCGTCAAAGTGATTTTGGGTAACTCCAATTCTTTAGCAATATCATTAATTATCAAAAACGCTTTTCGTCCATAGCCTTTTCCTCTATATGTTTTGTTTATGTACAACTTTGACAAAAACAAGCTATCTTTTTTTTGCTGAATAGCAAAATATCCAAAATTCACACCATCATCCTCTAAAAAATAGTATGAATACTTTTGGAAACTTATCTGCCCTTTAACAGCTTGAGGTGATTGAAATTTTTCGAGCATATAATCAATTTGGTCTTGATTAATGAAACATATAGAATACTCATTCCAAATATTTTTCGCCAAAGAGCATAGTTCTTCAATCTGTTCATCTGTTTCAACTTTTACATAATCAAACATATAACCTAAAAGCCTCTTCATAAAAACTCCGCCTCTGTCAAACAGAGGCGAAAGTCAATTTAACACTATCTATCAGCTGCAAGTTTTTCTCTAACTTTAGCTTCAACCTCTTCAAGAATTTCAGGGTGAGCTTCAAAGAATTCTTTTGCTTTTTCTCTACCTTGACCAAGTTTCTCTTCATTGTAGCTAAACCAAGCACCAGCTTTTTTTACGATTTCCATACTAACCGCAACATCCAATATACAACCGAGCTTACAGATACCTTTGCCAAAAATAATATCAAACTCGCAGTTTTTAAATGGAGGAGCAACTTTATTTTTAACAACTTTAACTCTAACTCTATTTCCAATATCTTTGTCATCTTTTTTTATAGAGTCACATCTTCTAATATCCAAACGAACAGAAGAATAGTATTTCAAAGCATTACCACCAGTAGTTGTTTCAGGGTTACCATACATAACACCAATTTTTTGTCGTAACTGGTTGATAAATATAACCGTTGTATTTGTCTTACCAACAATACCAGTCAATTTTCTAAGTGCTTTACTCATCAAACGAGCTTGCAAGCCCATTTGTTGGTCTTCCATCGCACCTTCAATTTCTGCTTTTGGAACAAGAGCAGCAACAGAGTCGATAACTACAACATCCACCGCTGAAGAACGAACCAACTCTTCTGCAATTTCAAGAGCTTGCTCACCAGTATCAGGTTGAGAAATCAACAACTCATCAACATTAACACCCAAATTTCTAGCATATTCTGGATCTAGAGCGTGTTCTGCATCAACAAAAGCAGCAATACCGCCTTTTTTCTGACATTCTGCAACAATATGTTGCGCCAATGTAGTTTTACCAGAAGATTCTGGACCATAAATCTCAATTACACGACCTCTTGGAACACCACCTATACCCAAAGCCAAATCCAATGCCAAAGCACCAGTAGGTATAGCTTCACAAGCAACAGCGGTTTTGTCACCCAATTTCATAATTGAGCCTTTACCAAAATCTTTTTCAATCTTTTCTATAGCTAATTTTAAAGCCTTATTTTTTTCTTCAGAAACAGCAACAATTTCTGTATCTTTTTCTTTTACTGCCATAAATTACTCTCCCGTAAGTCCTAATTATTATAATAAGCTATTTTACACCATTTAAAGCATTTATACAAACAAAATATAATATGTCCGAGAAAAATTCGTGATAAGGAACAAAGTGACGTGAACGAATTTTTGGAGTGGCGTTTTGAAAAGGTGAGTAATTGCTGGCTGCGTTGAGCCGGCAGCAATTGCGATACTAGA
>JAZSES010000284.1:0-2017 GCA_045531805.1 Candidatus Limenecus sp.
GGCAAAAGAAGTCAAAGGTGAGTAATTGCTGGCTACGTTCAGTCGGCAGCAATTACGACACTAGATTAGATTTAACATAAGTCTATTTGCATAAGTTTGTGAACCTTTATTACTCTTTTTAAAACAAGTAAATAAAAATGTAATAATTTCTTTACCAAATTTTTTCATACTGACATGAAAAAAAGTTTTTTATGGTAGAGTTGTTGTGTGTGCCTTTTTACATGAAAAACACATTTAAAAACCAAAAAGACACAGTTAATTTGAAAGGAATTAAGATGAGTAAATTCAATTTGTTAGCTTACATTTTGCCTCCAGAAGAAAAAGTTTTTTATACATTGTTTGAAGAAAGCGCTCAAGTTTGTAATGATGTTGCTGCTTTGTATAGAGACATCGTGACAAATTCTTTGAATGAAGAACATGTTATCAATGCAAAACGTTTGAAACACAAAAGCAATGATTTGCTCAAAGAGACTCTTCACCAATTGAATGTAATGCTTATTACTCCAATTGATAGAGAAGATATTCAGCATATTGCAACTTTGTTGAACAAAATTACAAAAAGAATTGTAAAAGCATCTTTAAACTTGAAAGTTTATAGATTTGATAATTTTACAGAAAATATGCAAAAACAAGCTGAAACATTGTTTAGAGCCACAGAAGAATTAAAAGTTATTATTCATAATTTCAAAAAATCTTGTTCTATCAAAGTTATGACAGAAACAAACTTGAACATGAAAGAAATTGAATCTCACGGTGATGAAATTCACTATCATGCTATTGATGAATTGTTCTCTGGTAAATATGACGCTCTGACTGTTATCAAGTTGAGAGATATTCACAAAGATATTGAAAACGCTCTTGATAGCTGTTTCTCAGTTTCTGATGCGGTAGTTAACGTTGTTTTGAAACAATCTTAATTTAACGTATTAGGTTTATATTTACCGTTGAAAAGATTTAGGGAAGAAAATATATGACAGTTTCAATAGTATTATTAATATTAGTAATAGTAGGCGCACTTGTGTTTGAGTATATTAACGGATTTCATGATGCAGCAAATGCTATTGCTACAGTAGTTTCTACAAAAGTTATGACACCACGCCAAGCCGTAATCTATGGTGCAACACTTGAGTTTACTGGTGCTTTGACTGGTACTCATGTTGCCAAAACTATTGGCGCAGGAATTATTGACCCAACAACAATTACACTCCATGTAATCTTCTGCGCATTATGTGCAGCAATCATTTGGAATTTGATTACTTGGTTCTTTGGGCTACCATCTAGCTCATCGCACGCGTTGATTGGTGGACTTATTGGTGCATCAGTTGTAAATGCTGGCTTTGAGTGTGTAAGAATTGGTCAGCTTGTTGATAAAGTTGTTGCTCCAATGTTTATGGCACCATTAATTGGTTTCTTTACTGGTTTAATAGTTATGGCAGTATTGTTGCGTATATTCTATCGTTGCAATCCTGACAAAATCAATAGAAGATTTCGCCGTTGCCAAGTTTTTTCAGCTGGTTTGATGGCTTTGAGCCATGGTTCAAACGATGCTCAAAAAACAATGGGTATAATCACTTTGGCATTGTTAGCTGGTGGTATTATTCAACACAATGGTCAAGGTAGCTTTGATGTTCCTATCTATGTAATTCTAGCTTGTGCGACTGTAATGAGTTGTGGTGTAATGTCTGGTGGTTGGAAAATTATCCGCACAATGGGTAGCAAAATTATCAAGCTTAAACCTATCAATGGTTTTGCTGCTGAGTCTTCAGCCGCATCTATCATCCTTTTGGCTTCACATTTTGGTGTACCATTGAGCACAACTCATGTTATCTCAACTGCAATTATGGGTGTTGGTACTACATACAAAGCACATGCGGTAAAATGGGGTGTTATCGGAAACATCATTTGGGCTTGGGTTTTAACAATACCAATATGCTTTGCTATCTCAAGCACAATATTCTTCTTGTATAGAACATTTATTTTGTAATACATATATTGTCCGAGAAAAATTCGTGATAAG
>JAZSES010000369.1:0-4355 GCA_045531805.1 Candidatus Limenecus sp.
CTACCTTTCACTCACGGCCCACTCGAAATAAACAGAATAATAAAGAACTACCCCATAGACTCTGAATATATCAATACTGTAAAAAACAACAATCTTAAATTAACGTTGTTGGAGTATCAGTATTACAAGAAAAATAACGATCCGAAAAATGCACAAAAAACAATCGAAAAATACGCAAAAAAACACAAAGATGAATTGCCTAATGAAATTAGATATATATTAAACAACGGATCTTAAAAGAATTAAATACAAAATATAATCTACAAATAAAAGGAGACAAAGATGAAACTAAAAAAATTGCTACTAGGTATCTCTGGAATTGCACTGGCATCAACAATAGCAATTGCAGAACCTACCGATGAAAATTACCCTATTTACATTCAAGATTTATACACAAACTCAAATTATTCAATACAAACACAAACTACACCTCAACGCGTTGAAAAATCGCAAACACCAACGGTGCAAAAAACTTATGAAATAGAAACAAAATCAACAACAACTCAACCTGTAAAATATACTCAGACTGTTGACCAAATGGAAATCCAAAGTGAAAAAGCAACAGTAACAGAAGAACAAGAAATAAAACAAGTTAAAGAACAAGAAGAGATTACTTCTATACCAAAAGTAACAAGCTCAACAATTGAAACAGAAGAACAAGAAACTGTTATTACTCAAAAAGCGCCCTATTACAATAACTGGAGCATAGAAGAAGCCCAAGAAAAAGTTAGTATTATTGGTAATAAATTAGTTGAAACAAATGGTTACAGCGATATGGGAATCAAGTTCATTGTAAGTGATGAACCAACAGTAAATGCTTACGCTGATGGCAATAGAAATGTTGTTATATTTACAGGTCTATTAGAACTATGTGACTCTGAAGATGAATTAGCTTTTATAATGAGTCATGAGATTGCACACATAGCAGGATTCCATATACAAAAACGCAAAATAGCTTACAAAGCAGCAGGCGCTGGTTCTAAAGCGGCCAAAAAGAAACTTGGGGGAATTAAAAGTAAAGTCTCACAAATGGCAAAAGAATACGGAGTTGAAAAGTATGGTGTTAAGCCTGAATTAATAGACAAAACTGTCGATACAGCGGCAGTGGCTGGTGTTACATATTATGATAGAAGACATGAGATAGATGCAGATACTGACGGTATGGATATTATGAAAAAAGCTGGTTATAACCCATTGGCGGGTATTGCAATTATGTATAGAATCGGTGACAACTACAATGATATTTTCACAGACCATCCATCAACAGACAAAAGAGTGGTAAAAATGTACAATCACGCATCAGAAAATGCACCTGAAGAACTAAAAAAAGGCTATGATTCTATTTATTACAACGAAGCCATTTCAATTATGAAAAGTGAAAATTAATACATAAATTGGTGATTAAGAAAGGATTTCACTATGAAAAAGAAAATAGCAATGCTGATGGTATCAACATTATTATTGACAGGTTGCATGAAACAAACAACAACCGTAACAATTAAAAATGATGCATCTGCAACAATTGAAAAAAAACTTAGCACTGCTAGTTCATCAATGACTAGCACAAGCTTGACACAACTGGTGGAAAAAAAGTTTATTGATGCCCTAAGGAAACAAAATCCAACTTCATTAATGAGATATAACACAAGTGATGATTCTGGTATCGTTGGTATTATCAAAATAAAAGATATAACTGGCCGTGATATATTAGCATCAGAAGCATTTTTCAAACCTAAAGATAAACAAAATCTAAAATGTAACAAAAATACTTGTATTGCAGATTTTTCAATAAAAATACAAAGTGAAGAATTGGATCAAGTATTAGCAGAAAATGAACTTAGCTATAAAGATTTAGCACCGTTTAACTTCATATTAAACATACCAACAGAGGCAGATGCTCACAATGCAACTTTCTTTGATGTAGAAAAACATAGCTATATATGGGAAGTACCTGCAGGTGTTGAAGTTCCAGTATATGCAAAATTCAATTTAAAATAAAAAGGAAAGAAGACAACAATGAATGAAAAAATATTAGTTATTATAGGCACACTTGGAACAATTATATTGGGTGTAATAGCATCTCTTATAGCTTGGTTTGTAGGCAAAGACTCTTTACAAGGCAATAATAGAGAAATTGTACGACAAATGTTCAATCTACAGTTATCACTACTAGTAATTAGCGTAATAATATGTTGGATGCCAATAGTAAATATAATTTGCGCACTACTACCACTAATAAACCTTGTATTCGCTATAATGGCGTTTATTGCACACCAAAACAACAAAGAATTTAAAGCTCCAAGCTTTATAAAAATACAATAAACATTAAAAAGGGAAGCTGTTGTAAATTAGCTTCCCTTTTACAAAAAATAAACCAATGCAACAAAAAATTATAACAATACTAATTACAATATTATATATAACCTTACCATTACCATCATTTGCATCGATATGGGCTTATCAGTATTCGCCCAACACTAACTACACACAAAATATTGAAAAAACAATTTATTTAGAAAACAAATATTGTATAAATACACACTGTAGTCATCTAAAAAAAGCAATAAAAAAAGAGATTGAAACAAAAGAAAACAAATTTGCAAATGTCATAAAAAAGACAACTAAAGAAATATCAGGGTTACTATATATACCACTATTACCATTATCAGTAGCTGTTGTACCCATTATGTTTATAACAAGCTGGAGCGTAGCAATTTTCACAGTAAACACAATTGAGGAAGCCCCAATATCAAAATGAGCAAAAAAATTTGACTTGCAAAAGATTCGTACACAGTCCTTATTTCCTCTGATGTCTCATTTGTAGCAAATACATAAATATAAAAGTGAACAAAAAATCACATAAATCGTTTAGAAAAACAAAGGAGTTTACACAACAACTTACATTAACAACACAAAGGAAAAGTATGAAAAAATTTAGTATATTTGTTGTCACATTTACATTATTTGTAAATCTTTTAACAAGCATATCTTTTGCAGAAAATCATAATACACCAGACTTTGGACCTTACATGAGAAATGTGCAAAGTAGAATAAAAGCAAATTGGCAACCACCAAAAGGTTATGAGGATCTGAGCGCTACTGCGTTATTTAAAGTTCACAAAGATGGCAATATCGGTGATGTCCAGATTATAAAATCATCTGGAGTAAAAGAATTTGACGAAAAAGCAATCACGGCTATCCAATTAACAGCCCCATTTCGTCCATTACCAAAAGAATATACTCTAAACTCAGTAAATATACAATTCACATTTGATTACAATGTGTTTTCATCAAAGTCACAAAAATCAGAAACTAAAAATACTCAACCTTCACAAACACAATCAAATACAAGTGAAAGTACGTACAAAAACCGTCACGAACGAGCAATAGATAATGTTGCTAATCTATTAGAATTATTCGGTATTGAGAAAGATTTAGCAAAAAGAGTAATATCAGGGTTATTTTTCTTTGTATTCGCTGGAATATTTTTCAATAACTTGTTTTCGAAGAAATCTGTGCAATATCAAAACTTTGTAGAAATTGAAGCCCCCACAACTAGACATGAAACTAACTTTGAAAGCAAAGAAGGGTATAAAACAATTCTAAAAGATACAATAAATGTAATAAGAAAACGAATGAGTGAACAACCCGAAAATTTTCAGTTTTATAACAAAATTTTGTCACAAATTTACACATTACAAGAAGATATTGTAGAAAAAAGACTATACCAAGGTTTATCGTTTGAAGAAACAGAAAATGCAATAAATACAAAATATAGAATAAAAGATATTGCGCTAGATGAACTAAACAACGATGATGAACTACAATTACTGGTGTTAGCAACTTATACAGGAGCATTATCTTACGAAACCTATCAATAGATCATCAAATATTACTCACCAAAATACTGACTAATCAGAATAAATCAGTAGATAATAAAAGACCACCTACCCCCAAAACTCCAAGGATAGCACTATGGAACCAAACTTCAACTATATCGAATTTGCAATAGAAATGAGCACACAAGCAAAAAAAGTAATACCTGATGATGTAAAACAAGAACAAGATTACATTACAAATACAGTATATCTTGCAGTTATTTATGCAGGTGAAAGAGTAAGCAAAAATAAAGAATTTTCGTATAACGAAAAAATATTTATTTCTCAGCTATTATGTGAGTGGGCTTTTCACAAAACAATTGACTTACTCAGAGCAGAAATCAAAAAAGAATATCACAAAAAAATAATACTAAACATACTAGAAGCAACTTTTGAAACTACATTGGTTTGCACAGAAAACAATATAAAGCAAAAAATAATCCTACGAGAAGTCGAAAAAAAAGTAACAGAAGTATA
>JAZSES010000037.1:0-2123 GCA_045531805.1 Candidatus Limenecus sp.
TTCTTTTTTACGCTTATTATAACATGCACATCATCGTATCAATATAGACCAAAAGATTACATTGGTAAAACCAATTATTAGAGGATTATTTGATGAATCATAAAAACACTACTATAAGTTTGGAATCAATACGAAATGCTATTGATAAAGAGCTAAAAGAACAACACTTACAACATCATATGGAGATACAAAACAACGAACTTATCATAATAACAAATCGTACACATCTTGATGAAAATGATTATGAACGTATCACAAAAATAGTAAAAGATTTTAGTACACCATTGAAATCAATGATTGCTCAAAATCTACAAGGTATATACTTGTACATTTATAATTATGATAAATATTAACACTTGAAAGGATTTTGCACATGAAAACTATAAAAACCGACAACGGTGAATTTAAAGTTTACGGGTCTTCTGATAATCTATCAGAAGACGAAATCAAAAACAATAACAAAAAAGGTAATATTTTAGGTATCATCTTTTTGATATGGTTTTTCGGTTCAATGATAATTCTCATGAGCTGTGGTTCATTTGAAAACGGACCTGCTATTATGCTTACTACATTTGGTCAATATTTTATAGTTTTTGGACTAATTACAACAACACAAAACCTAAAATCTAAAACATTACCAATTATCCTTATTATGCCTATTGTAGGTTTCGTTATAGCAGGTTGTGGCTTATATCTATGGTTTGGTGGTCAAACCGCAGGTTCTAATCTTACATCTATAGCACCATTACTCATTTGCTTAGTATTTGTGTACGTAGGAATCGCTATGGTTTGGAGTTCACACAGCCAAAAGAAATATCTAAACGAAAATTGTACACTACCAGTTACAGCAAAAGTCGTTGATATTAAAGAATCATGGTCACGTAGCAGTAAAGGTAGAAGTAGAAAAGTTTACTCACCTGTGTACCAGATACCAAACCCTAAAAACAAAACAGAATACATACAAATTTGCAATGAAACATATTCTAATATGCTTGCTTTAGAAATTGACGATACAGTTGAAATTCTTGTAAACCCTGAAAATCCTGAAGAATTTATAGACAAGCATGGTGCTAAATTAGGTACATTCATGAGTATTTTAGGTTCCATATTCATTGTGATAGGTTTAATAGTAAGCTACATGATTCTTGATAATTTACACTTACTTGAATCTATCAAACCTTTTATTCCTACAAACTTAACGCATTAACATGCGTGACACCTGATTAAAGTGTGACTTAAACCCAAAAAGGGTTCGGTCCACACTTTACAGGTTTTATAAAGACAAAAAATTACAAAAAGGAGAACGTTATGGTATACGTAACAATCAGTGATGTTTTGAACGAACTCAAAACACTCACATCAAACAAAAGCAATTTATCCATGAACAAGAAGAGAGGAGTAAAAGCTGCACAAAAACATATCATGTCAGCAATGAAACATACACCTGCTCAGATTTACACCATTACCTTATGTAATGATATTACACCAAACTACGAAAATGGTAAGGTTGTTGATATTACACCTGTAGGTGAACTTGTACCTTGTGGTATATTTTTAGACCCTAAAGCATGCATCGAAGCTTGCAAAAACGAAAAATTATACAAGCATGATGCTACACCAACCAGTTGTGATTATTACAAATATGCATACATAACAAGAATTATGGAAGGTGTAAACCAGGAACAGAAGATTGTTAAATGGATTAAATTTGATGGCATACATGTTACAATACCAAAACATCTAAAACAGTTTGATTATATGTAACATAATAGAAACAAAGCGTATCATACCTTATGGTACGCTTTCATTGTAATAAGAAATGGAGGTCTTTATGGATAAATGTTCAAAAGTTCATTTTGTAAAACAATTAAATGACTTAATACGTTCAACCGATGAAGGTCAAAATATCACAATTACATACGGCAGTTATGAAGATGAAACATTTATCGCAAGCGATATTGACCTCATCAAAGCTAATGACCCAAGAGAATATGTACAAATAAAATATGATTCCATGGGTGACACAAATGCCGTATATCAATCGGTTGAAATGGACAATTGTTTTTCAATACTATTAGATGTCATGAAAGGCATCGAGATTTTACGCAAAAATTACAGATAGG
>JAZSES010000152.1:0-2960 GCA_045531805.1 Candidatus Limenecus sp.
ACTCAGCTCTGCAGACAGGTTCACTCATTTCGTCTGCGACTCAATGGTTCACTTTGTCAAAAATTCGTTCACGTCACTTCGTTCCTTATCACGAATTTTTCTCGGACAATTTTTTACAACAAACTAAATTCATATATAATAATGAAAAGGAGTCATATCAAAATCTATGATAAATAAGTTAAACATAAAAACAACACTGGGTTATATTGTTGAAAAACGTTCTGGTTACAAATCAGAATTATCAAAGTTTTCAAAACCACTAATGGATAGCTTTGAGAATGTAGGTTTTATCCATTCTGGTCAAACATTAAAAGAAAAAACTTATAAAATAACAAAACTGGGTGATACATATTACAGAGATTTATTCGGAACGTTAGGTTATATAAAAAGAAGAGTAAAAGGATTTGTTTCCCAACTACTTTGACAAAAACAAATCTGATTTGCTAGAATTTGGATATGTATAAAGAAGCAAACTTTTTTCAAAAATTATTATTGGGTTCCTTTTTAGCATTCTGTAGCTTTCTGTTGTTTTTTATCGTGTCTAATGCAACTTATATTGATTGTGACATAAACGGCAAATGCAAAATATACGAAAGCAATTTATTGAGCAAATCTAGTAACTACTCAAAAGCTCTAAACATAAGTGGTTTGCGTTCAATAGATTGTAAGTATGAAAGAAAAAATAAATATAGTATCCATTACAAAATAAGAAATGGCAGTGGTTCTTTTGGTAAATATGAAAAGTTTACTTGTCAAACTATTGCTAGAAAACTCAGTGAAACATCAACACAAAATAATAAATCTATAAAATACAAAATTAATAGTGCAAATTTCATACAAAGATTTGTAGCACAGGCAATTGGTATATTTTTCATAATTTTAGCTATTTTGTGTTTATTTGTAAAAGTAGAAATTGAAGTAGAAAATACACACTAAAGCACTAAACTACAAAACTTCTTTTGCAAGCACAAAGTTTTCATCATTCACTTCTCTTAATACATTAGTCCAACTATTGTAATACTCAGCCAATGCTTGTGTATAACCAATAATAATAGATTTGTATGACTGTTTCATAACGATAAGTGAAACAATATCTATTTCACCTTTTTCATAACTATTCTTTGAAATATCAATAAGAGTTGCTGAGCCAGTCACAATTTTAGATTCATAGTGATTAAGATTTTCTACTGCAGTCAAAAACTTTTCATAAGATGCTGTAACATCCTTAATTGCTTTGTTTTGAGTAGATTCAAGATTAAGTTCAGCTTGTTTTATTTGCAAAGTTGCAGTCTTTATCTCTGGAGCATAACTATATAATAAAGGCAAGTTCACCAAGCTAGCTCCAGCATAAGCACCATGTTCAAAATCACCACTAGTGGAATTTTTCCCAAACAAATAAGCATAACCACCAGCAACTTGCAAATCAGGAATACGTTGACTTGCAACAACTTTCAAATTTTTCTGTGCAATTTCAACTTGTTGCTTAGCAATAGCAATATCAAACCTATTTTTTAAGGCTTCTTTTACAATATAATCAACATCTGGAAACTTTCGTTGAGGATGCGGAGTTAACATTTCCTCAAAATTATTCTCTTCTGCAAATAGCTTGTCCATACTATCATACACAACACCGTTTGATGTATTAATGACTTTGTTAAAATAGGCCAAAGTTTTTTTCACAACCATTCTTGCAGTGTTAATCTGAGTTATTAACTGATTAAGAGCAATTTCTGCCTGAATAACATCAATAGCAGGTGCATTATTTTCTTTTACACGATTTTGTGCAATAGAAAGCAACTCTTCTTGCAACTCCAATTGTTGTTCCAAAGTATTTAAAATGGATTTTGCAGCAACAAGCTCAACATAAGCCTCTCTAACATCCATTTTTAAGTCAAAAGTTGTGTAATCCAGTGTTTTTTCAGCAAGCTTCAATTCAGACTTGGCCAAATTTTTTCGGCTACCACGTTTTGCCAACTCAATATTTTGAGTAATACCAATCTGCTTTGGCTCAGAATTAGCAGAATTACCCATAAAATGATAATAATCAATTGATGGATTTTGTAGCCTATTTGCTTGTTTAAGCTGATTTTTAGCTACATCAATATTAATCTTGCTTGCTTCTAAATCAATATTATTTTTAAGTGCAACATCCAACGCCTCGTTCAAATAAACCTTCTGATAGTCCTGTGCTTGCACATTTAAACTAGCTAAAAACCAACAAAAAATTATTATTATTTTTCTCATAATTTGATTATATCCCAAAAGCCTCACACCTCAAAAGGCAATTTTAAGCAAGAAAAATACTTTATATAAATACAAAGGGGATAACTATGGAATTTGCTAAATTTTTAAAGAATGAATTTTTAACCCAAAATCCAATGGTCAGACAAGTTTTGTCTAAATACGACAGTGACACACTGGACAAAAAAGACGGCAAATTCTCAAAAAAAGAAGTTTCAATATTTATAAAAGATGCCGCAAACCCATTTTTTACATCCTTTTTGGGTCCAAAATTTTTAACAAAACTACTTTTTAAAGAAATGAATACTGACAAAGATGACTATATCTCTATGAAAGAAATTGATGATTATTTGCAAACAGAATTCAAAATGACATTAAATGACTTAATTGACAAAGATGTACAAACGGCCTGTACAATGCTAGACAAAGCTAAATAAAAAACAAAATGGGTATCTAAAAGATACCTATTTGATTTTATTCAGAAAAACTATTTGGCTTATTGATATTATTAGTAATTGTTCGTTCCCAAATTCTTAGATTAATCTAATCTAGTGTCGTAATTGCTGCCGACTGAACGTAGCCAGCAATTACTCACCTTTGACTTCTTTTGCCGAAATCTTTGATTTCGTGCAAAATGTCTTCACTATGTGAACAAAACGCCACTCAGCTCTGCAGACAGGTTCACTCATTTCGTCTGCGACTCAATGGTTCACTTTGTC
>JAZSES010000374.1:0-4433 GCA_045531805.1 Candidatus Limenecus sp.
TAACACCAATAATCATCATCAAAAAACCATTCTCTGCGCGAAGACTGTTCAAAAATAACTTTTTGACAAGATAAAGATTTACAGCCACTAATAGCTTGAAAATATTTTTCAACAATATCAAATTTATGTTCACTCATACCAATAGCTTACAATAATTCATAACATTTTAAAATTGCTACACAGGATAATTTATGCTAAAATCCACTGAGGAGTTTAAACATGAAACCTTTTGTTTCCATTATTATACCAATTTACAACAATGAAAAATATTTAGAAAAATGCATAGATAGCCTAGTTAATCAAACATTATCTAACATTGAAATTATAGCCGTAAACGATGGTTCAACAGATTCATCATTGTCCATCATTGAAAATTATGCAAAGAAAGACAAAAGAATTGTAATAGTATCACAGAAAAATCAAGGACAATCAGTTGCTCGCAACCAAGGTATAAAAATAGCAAAAGGAGAATATATCGGTTTCATAGATTCTGACGATTGGGCAGATACAAAAATGTTCGAAAGACTATACAATCAAGCAAAACATCTTGATAGTGACATAGCTATGTGTTCTATAACAACATTTGACGAAAAGACTGAAGAATATTCAACAACAGACCCTTATATGACGTTAGACTTGTTCCCAAAGTCATTTGAAAATCGATTATTCTCTCACAAAGAAACATTTGATTTTATATTTAGGATATGTGTTACACCTTGGAACAAAATATACAGAACGGATTTTTTAAGAAAAAACAACCTAAAATTTGTAGAAAAACTAAACTACGAAGATAATGTATTTTCACTAGCTACAATGCTAAATACTGATAAAATTAGCATTATAAAAGAACCTTTGGTTTTCTACAGAAAAAATTCAGATACATCGTACTCTCATTCAACTAAACATGATGTAAAAAAACTAGACTTTTTTAAAATCTTTGAATTAGAAGAAAAACTTTTAAAAGAAAAAAATCTATACAATTCAGATTTGAAAAAGTATTTCAAATGGTATAAAAAAAGCACACTCATATATTGGTTAAAAAAAATAAAAACACCATCAGTAAAATGCAGATATATTTGCAAATTTTTAAAAACATTCCCATCTATAATGTTTTACAAACTTGAATATACTTATAATCAATATAAATTTGCCAGATTAGTAAATTCACTAAAAAAACAAAAAGTTGTGCTATGGGGCGCAAGCTTGTTTTTACAAACTATACTAAAAAAACAAATGTTAAAAACTGATAATATAATTGCAATTGTGGACAAAGATACAACAAAAGTTGGTAAGTTTTTTGAAAACTTTAAAATAGCAAACCTATCAACATTAAAAACAATAGAGTTTGACGCAATTATTATCGCTGTAATAAACTATCCATATGATACAGTCTTTTATGTAAAAAATCATCTGAAAGAAAACTCAATAAAAACAAATATCTTATATATAGACAAGGAATGAAAATGTTCAACATGTTTTGTTTTAAAACAAAGAAAATAAAATTATATTCAAATATAAAAAAAGCGTACGAGAGTACATTAACAAGAAAACAAAAAGAAAAATTTTTTGAAGAAAAAATACAAAAAATAAAAAATAAAAAAATTATAAATGTTATATTTTACGTTTCTGAAAGTGCAAAATGGTCAGCCCATTCTCTATTTGAATGCTTAAACAATGACAAAAACTTCTCAGTAAAATTTGTCATACAACGGACAGATATCAATGAAATCAACTTTTTTCGTTCATTTGGCGTTGAAGTTATACCAGTATACAATGATAAAGGTGAAGAGTTTGACATCCTAACACTATCCCCAGATATAGTTATTTATCAACAACCGTGGTCAATTTGTGCAACAAACGCAATAGAAAGAATTTACAAAGAAGCCCTAACAGCATATGTGCCATATGGGTATATGTCAATAAATAGTGATGGTGCACATTATTTTCAACCATTTCATTGGCACTTATGGAAATATTTTTGTGAAAATAATAAACAAAAACAACTATTTATTAAAAGAAACAAAATACTAAAAAACATACTTTACAACTCAGGATATCCAAAATTTGATGTTTATTTTGATTACAAACCAAAACAAAGTAATACAAATAAAACCATTATATGGGCACCACATTGGTCAATTGGAGAAAAAACTATAGGATTCGGAACATTTGATAAAAACCATGAATTTTTCTATAACCTAGCAAAAAAAAACCCACATATTAATTGGATATACAAACCGCACCCAGCTCTTAAAAATAGGATTTTGCAAATAGAACTAATGACAAAAGATGAATACGAAGCTTATCTAAAAAAATGGGCTGCGTTACCAAATACAAAAATTGTTACAGATGGAAATTATTTTGACACATTCTTTGAATCTGACGTTCTTATTACGGACAGTGTCTCTTTCCTTTTTGAATATTTACCAACTAAAAAGCCCATTATACATATTGATTCACAAAAAAGTTGCGGCTTTAATGAAATAACCAAACCTATTGTAAAAAGTTATTACAATGTAACAACAAATGAAGAAATAGAAAAAACAATAAAAACCGTAGTACTTGATGAAAATGACTATAAATACAAACAAAGAATGAAGCATCTCAAAAACTTCATGGACAATAAAACACCAGCAGGTGAAAATATAGTAAAATACTTAAAAAAAGAACTACAAATTGGAGAGAGTGATGACTAAATTTATATTTGATTTGGATGGAACAATTACATCCGAAGAAACATTACCATTGATATCCAAACATTTTAATATTCAAGAAGAAATAGATGCACTTACACAAGAAACCATACAAGGTAATATTCCATTTGTAGAAAGTTTCATTAGAAGGGTTCATATACTAGGTAAGTTACCTGTTGATGAAATCAATTCACTCTTAGAAAAAACAAAATTACATTCAAAGGTTTTTGAGTTTATAAATGAACACAAAGAAGACTGTATAATTGCAACAGGCAATCTTAACTGTTGGGTTGAAAAATTAATAAAAAAAATAGGATGTGGCTGTTATTCATCAGAAGGTATAATTGAAAACAACAAAGTTCAAAAACTTACGCACATTCTAAAAAAAGAAAATGTTGTAAAAAAAATCCAAGAAACTGGCGAAAAAGTTGTTTTTATTGGCGACGGGAATAATGATATAGAAGCAATGCGAATCGCTGATATATCAATCGCATCGGGATTAACACACAAACCTGCAAAAAGTATTTTAACCGTAACCGATTATCTTGTATACACAGAGGAGGCGCTATGTCGTCAACTAAATCAGTTATTATAAGTTGTGCTGGTGTTGGTTCTCGTTTAGGATTAGCAAAAACCAAAGCACTAATAAATATAGAAGGTCGTCCATTGATTGCTTGGCAATTAGATTTATTCAAAGAAATTGAAGACCTAAGAATTGTAATTGGATATCAAGCAAAAGATGTAATAAAAGAAGTTCTTAAATACAGAAAAGATGTAATTTTTTGCTATAACCACAACTACTTTGAAACAAAAACAGGAGCTAGCTTCTATTTGGGTGCTAGACACGCAAATGAATACGTAATTGAATATGACGGTGATTTACTAGTCCACCCAGAAGATATGAAAAAATTATTGTCTATTGACGGAGAATATATCGCATACTCTGACAAATCATCAGATGAAGCTGTGTATGTAAGAACAAATGAAAATGGAGATGTACTATCCTTTTCAAGGGAAAGTGGAGACTTTGAATGGACTGGTCCAGCTTGTATACAGAGAGACAAAATCAAGTATTCATCAGGTAATGTATACAACCAATTAGAACCTTATTTACCATTGAAAGGAATAAAAATCAGAGCTTGTGACATAGATACATATGAAGACTATCAAAGAGCTGTCAACACAATAAAGAGGTGGTATAATGAGTAACCAAAAATCAATAGCATTTTTTAAAGAATTAGCAGAAACAACTGACAATCCTAAAAGTGTAAAAATCAGAAATTTCAATGACTACACAAATTATGATGCAGAATTTATTTTAAAATATGCACAAAACAATACAAAACTATTGGATTTGGCATCAGGAACAGGTCTCGTTATAAATAAACTTGCTGATAAAATTAAAGACATAACAGCAGTCGAATATTTCCCAGAGTTTAGTAAATACATAACAAAATGCGATACTATAAAAGTCATAAATCAAGATATTCAAAAGTTCACAAGTAATGAAAAATACGATTTAATAACAATGTTTGGAATAATGCAATATTTTAACGAGGAAGAAACCAAAGACATTTACGAAAAGTATTACAATTATCTCTTACCAAACGGAAAACTAATTGTAAAAAATCAATTTGCATTAAAAGAAGAAGTACTTGTAGATGGTTATTCAAAAGAATTGAACAAAAATTATTATTCTCAATATAGAAATTTAGAAAAAGAAATAGATATATTGAAAAC
>JAZSES010000318.1:0-2121 GCA_045531805.1 Candidatus Limenecus sp.
CAACCATTATGGTTCCAACTGATGACCTAGATAAAGTGTCTGAAGAAGATGCAAATACTATAGACCAATTAGCGTTGGAATTGGCAACTATTCAGCAAACTGAAAAAAGAATTGCTATTATCGGTAGTCGTAATTTACCGATTACGCATCAGCAAATTATTGAGACATTGTCTTATGCTTTGGTTTCTCAGGGCAACACCGTTATCACATCAGGCGGTTCATCAGGTACAAACGCTGCTACTATTCGTGGTGCAATGAAATCAAATCCTGAAAAATTAAAAGTAATTTTGCCACAAACAATTGGACAACAACCTTCAGATGTTCAAGATCAACTTATTGGTGTACCAAATATTATTGAGCATTCTGATAGAGCAATGATGACCTTAGCAGATGCGAGCCGTATTTGTAACAGAGAAATCATTGATGATTGTCAACAATTGATTTGTTTCTTGTCACATACATCAAATACATTGCATAAAGCAATTGATTATGCGGAAGAATCTCACAAAGTAATTACTGCATTCTATTTGGATTAAGATAAATAGAACATTGAAAAGAGTCCTTTTATTTCAAAAAGGGCTCTTTTTTTATACTAACTTTTTTTAATTGTGGATATCGTTCAACAAGATTTTTTAGTTCGTCAAAAGACAACTTTATCTTTGGATGAAGCTCAAGTTTAACATTATCAGTTGGCGGTATTTTTTTGAAATAACGAGCAAAGTTGTTTTTGTACAAATTCATCATTTCGTCGTAATATCCCGCTTTTTGCAACCAAGAGTCAATAACAATAATATCTTTTAGTTTTTTTGTTCCTTGAGGAATAACACACGTAACACAGTGATTCATTCTTGTGCCACTAGAACTGACTAAAGAGGCTTTTGTGCAGTTTTTTACACCATTAAGTTGCAATATAATTTCCGCAATTGAAGATTGTTCAAAACAACTCGCCAACTTTTCTCTAATTGCGCAATATAAAATCTCTTTGTAGATATTCACTGGATTTTTTATGAACATCCTATCTTGCCTGTATGCTTTGAGTATTTTTTCTTTTTGTAAAATAAAATTTCTAATTCGAGGCTGAGATAAAATCTTTTCTGAGGCTTCTGGAACAGTTTTGCTCATACAAATGTAACCAAAGCTGTCCGAGAAAAATTCGTGATAAGGAACAAAGTGACGTGAACGAATTTTTGGAGTGGCGTTTTGAAAAGGTGAGTAATTGCTGGCTGCGTTGAGCCGGCAGCAATTGCGACACTAGATTAGATTTTTTCGTACTGCGCGTGCAACTTTGTCTGCTTCTTTTAGTACATTTTTTCTAGAGTATGAATTTATGCAGTTACTAATATTCATACTCTGACAAAACAAGTAAATATAAAAAATTGCGTTAGAAAATTAAGCTTTTTATAGAAAAAAGCTCTTTGAAATCACCAGTTTTTGTGACATCTTCTATCTTTTCAAGAATAATTGCCAAGTCTTGTTCTGAGAGTTTTTTAATCTGTTCTGGAAGCTTAATATCTGATGTGTTTCTTGCCTCAACTAAAAAGTTATTTGTTGTTAAAAATTCTTTGTAAATTGACATTATTTCAGTCCATTCATCAGGTAAGTTACAAGTTTTGCCCAAGTAATATTTGCAATCTTTTTTCAACTTTTCAATATAGCTTATTGCGTAGTTAACTTCAAAAAGCATGGCTTCTTCGTTAACAGTT
This sequence comes from Candidatus Limenecus sp., assembly GCA_045531805.1. Taxonomy (GTDB): domain Bacteria; phylum Cyanobacteriota; class Vampirovibrionia; order Gastranaerophilales; family Gastranaerophilaceae; genus Limenecus. Next base: position 1,704 of record JAZSES010000318.1, read on the forward strand.
TGCCCGATATAATCGTTGTCTAATATATCCTTTGGGTTGTTTGCAAAGTTTTGAGTAATAAAAGATGCCCATAACAAGCATCCCAAATAAAAAGCAACTGTGTGTTCAAGCAATTTCAACAGTTGAGGATAAATTGTTTGAAATTTAAATTTTCTTTGATGTGGTGATTTTAAAGAAAACAAAACCGTATAAGCTGCATCTATGTTTTGTGCAAATGCCAGTGTATACTTAGAATACCCAGGGTCAAACAAAACCCCTTTTTCAAAATCCATATTAACTCCTATAAATTTCATAAACAATATAATTATTTTAAACAAAAAATAAACTTTTAGTAACGGTTTTACAAAATAAATTGAATAAAGCATTTGTTTTATTTATAGTATAGGAAAAACAATTGAGAGGTAAAAATGGCATTAAA
>JAZSES010000228.1:0-5977 GCA_045531805.1 Candidatus Limenecus sp.
TGAACAGAGTTCTTCTTATCACGAATTTTTCTCGGACAATTATTATTAAATATTGGGATACCAATTTATTCTTCCAATTTAATATATTGTGCATCTTCCCAGCGTAAATCAATGTATTTGATTTTCTTTTCCATTGTTTCAATTTGTGGCAGTATTGCAGAAATATTGCGAACTCTAGAAAGTGCCATGAAATCCAATTCACCTAGACGTACATTTACACTAGGGAGTTTGATATAGATATCTTTTGGGTTTCGCATATCAATGTATTCAACTGGTTCACCAGAAAATTGCTCCATTGCTCGCACAATGATTTCAATTTTTTTAATTCTTTTTTCATCCCAATGTCTATAATCATCGCCTTTGGTTCCATAGGTTAGAACAAGGATTGTATTTTCTACATTTTGAATGGGTAGGTATTCTCTACCGATAAGTTTTCCACCTTCAGCAAAGAAAGCTATTGGCGGGACCTTTGCATCTGGAGAGATTCTGAGTATAGGTCGTCTTTCAACAATCATTATACTAATTCTTGCTGGAAACCAAAGTCGTTTGATAAAGACTTGTTTTACTGGAGCAAGTTTTTCGATTTCTTTTTCTATTTTGTCGGTTTTGAACAGATAAATTGGTTTTTGTGGTACGGGTGTTTGACGTAATATTGCCAAAATTCTATGCGTAGGTGTAATTTTGTTACCCAAAATTGTAAGCGTATTGTTGCTTGCCGATGAAAATATGTTTTTGTTTAAGTACCATTGAGGTAATTTGTAGACTTTGTAAGCTGCAAAAATTAGTAATATTACAATGACAAGACGCATCCAGCAGCGAAACCATCTCAGACGCTCTTTTCCTCGTCTGACGTTTCTTTGCATTTGGTTAATTTTAACCCTGCGTTCTATATTCAGGTTGTCACCTGAGTTGTAGAAGTTGTCATTATACATATTATTTGTTTAAACTCGCACCATTTAAGATTATTTGTACAAGTGAATCATAGTCAATGCCCATTGCTTTTGATTGAGCTGGCAAATCGCTTAGGTCTGTCATTCCTGGGCTTGTGTTTATTTCAAGTACATAGGGTGTGTCGTTCGCAATTAAAAAGTCTACTCTGCTTACACCTCTACAGTCACAAGCTTTGAATGCATCAATGGCAATTTGTTTTACTTTTTTTGTCATTTCATTAGATAGTTCTGCTGGTAAGATAAATTCTGTCATACCTGCTGTATATTTTGCTTCGTAATCGTACCATTCTGTTTTTGTACGGAATTCTAAGATTTCTGTTGCAAAAAGTCCATCTGCATCTTCAAGAACGCCAACGGTTGTGCTAGTTCCGATTAGGTATTCTTCAACCATTACGTCTTGTCCACATTGTGCAGATTTTTTGAAACATTCTTCCATTTCTTCGGGTGTGTTTACTTTGTACATACCTATGCTTGAACCTTCTGATACTGGTTTTAGCATAAATGGATATTTTAATTCTTTTATTTTTTCTTTGTAATCTTCACCTTTTCTAATAAGAACAGATTTTATAAGAGGGATTCCTGCACCTTTAAGTATATTTTTTGTGTATTCTTTGTTCATACAAACTGAGCTTGCCATAACTCCACAACCTGTGTATGGGATTTGCATAACCTCTAGCATTCCTTGGATACAACCGTCTTCGCCGTATTTTCCATGCATTGCATTGTATACAACTTCTATATTTTTATCTCGTAATGTTTTTGCAATGTTTTCATCAACTTCGATGAGTTCTGCATTTTTGTATCCAAGATTTTTTAGGGCATTGAATACATTTTTTCCAGAACGTCTAGAAACCTCCGCTTCGCTTGATGGCCCACCACAAAGCACTGCTATTTTTGTGTTTTCGTGAACAAGTTTTTTTATTTTTTTAACATCGTATTCCATAATTCTTCTTCTTCTTTGCTTTTTACACCAACAAATTTTACTTCTGGGGTAAGTTCTATTGTGTATTTTTCTTTTACCATATTATACATTTTATTCATTAGTTTTGATACATCTGTAGAAGTTGCATTGTTGTCGTTTATGACAAAATTTGCGTGTCCTAACCAAACAGTAGCACCGCCTTCTTTCATTCCTTTTACGCCAGCTTTTTCCAATAATCTTCCAGCTGAGTCGTTGGCTGGGTTTCTGAAGATACTACCAGCGTTTGGGATGGCAAGGTTTGGTTGTTTGTCTTTTCTAAAATCTAAATTTCTTTGCATGATTGCCAAAATTTCGTCTTTGTTTTCAAGACGAAGTTCAAATTTGGCATCAAGAAGTATGTAGGGTTTTTCTTGCATAACAGATGTTCTATATGCAAATTTCATTTCTTCTTTGTTTAATTCAACAATTTCTTTTTTTTCTTTGTCAAAAAGTCTACAACTTACAAATGTATCAGAAATTGATTGCGAGTGTGCTGATGCATTCATATAAACCGCACCGCCAATAGTCCCAGGAAATCCTATCATAAATTCCATACCACTAAGGCTTTTTTCTGATGCTTCTTTTGCTAGCATTGGTGCTTTTACTCCACATTGAGCGCAAATACGGTTGTTCTCAATTGTATAGTTTTTCATTTTTGTTGTGAGAATGACATCGTTGTCTATGCCTTCACTTGAAATTAGTACGTTTGAACAACCACCCAAAACAACTGGGTTATCAAGTTCTTTTAAAATTTGTACAAATTCATCAATTGTTTTTGGGAAAAATGCTCTCTTTGCACAACCGCCTATTTTGAAAGTTGTGTGTTTTTTAAGTTCATAATTTTCAATAACTTCGATTTGCAACATTTTTATATCTCCGTTGTTGTTTCGTTGTGAAGTTTTGTTAGTTCACCACCAATTCTGGTTACATCGCCAGCACCAAGTGTAATTACCATGTCACCAGATTTTAGTAATGGAAAAATTTTTCTTGCAGCATTTTCCATGCTTCCACCGATATATGTTACGTCTTCATTTTGGAAACATTGTGCAAAAGCTTTTGAATTTATTCCATCTATTGGGTCTTCAGATGCGGAGAAGACATCTACGACAATGAGTTTGTCTACTGCGCCAAAACTTTTTAGAAAATCATTCCATAATCCTTTTAATCTTGTGAATCTATGAGGTTGGAAAATAGCAACAAGTCTATTTGTATTACACATTCTTGCACTGTCTAAAGTTGTTTTTACTTCTGTTGGGTGATGTGCGTAGTCATCAAAAATTCTAATGCCGTCAAACTCTGCAACTTTTTGAAATCTTCTACCCATCCCAGTGAATGTTGCAAAATGAGGTTTTACTTTTTCAAGGTCGATACCTTCTTCATTCAATGCAGTAATTACTGCTAAAGCATTGTAAATATTGTGTTTGCCAGGGATAGTTAGTTTTAAAGAAACGATTTTTTGGCTGCGGTAATAAACATCGAATTCTGAACCAAATTCTGTGAATTTTAAGTTTCTTGCTGAGTAATCAACACCACCACTTTCGATACCAAAAGTTATAAATTTCATATCAGAATTTGTAGACATTAATTTTTTAATACCATTGCAGTCTTTGTTGACAATAACTTTGCCACCTTTAGCCATATTGTCCAAATGCGTTCTGAAAGTTTTTAGCAAGTCATCAAAACCGTTTTTGTAAAAATCTATGTGGTCGACTTCAAGATTGTTGATGACAGATATATCTGTGTGATATTTAACTATTGTTCCGTCTGATTCATCGAGTTCTGCAACAAAATATCTACCGAATTCTGTACCTTTTTGATATTCAGCATTTGTGTCTAGCTCTGGAATAATTCCTCCTACGCAGTATGATGGTTTGTAACCTGCTTTTTCAAGAACATATGAGCAAAGTCCACTTGTTGTTGTTTTCCCGTGAGTACCTGAGAAACCAATGAATTTTTGTTTAAGTTCTTGAGTACCAAGCCCCTCAGAAATCATTTTGAGAACATCTGAACGATGAAGGACTTTGATACCTAGTTGTTTCGCTTTTTGAATTTCTGGATTATCTTCTCTTATTGCAGTTGAGGCAACTACAATCATGTCTTTTTCTACATAGTCAGCGTTGTGACCGATGTGTACAGTTGCACCCATTTTTTCTACTTTTTGTGTGTATTTGCTTTCTTTAATGTCAGAGCCTGACACTTCGCAACCAAGTTCCAAAAGATATTTTGCAAGTCCACTCATTCCTACTCCGCCAATGGCGATGAAGTGAAATTTTTTATCAAAAGATTTTGTATTATTATCCATCTATTACGTCCTTGTGTGAGCATATTTTCACCTATTATTTTATTACAAAATCATTACTTATTGTAAATTTTTCTGAATAGTTTGCTTAAATTTTACTTATTTAGGGAATAACAAATCTATAGCCGTTAACGTGAGGCTAGCCAGTATTTCGTACAGAGGTATTTCGTATTGTCGATTAATGCAGTAGTACCTATTTATACCGCCCATACAGGGTTGCTACAAGCTCAGAAGTCGTTTGAAAAGGCAGCGCAGAGTGTAGCATCTGGGTTGTGCAGTTTTGTCAATCCAGCGGATAAGTTTGTTGCTACGGGGTTGGATACTACCATTCGTTCAGCAAAACAGGCAATCGCAAATGCTGAAATGGGTTATAATTTCACATCAACGGCTGATTCAGCATTGGGTAGTGTTACTCAAAACCTGCAAAGAATCAGAGAACTAAGCGTTCAGGCTTCAAATGGAATTTATTCCGACGAACAACGCTCTGCTATGCAGGCTGAGATTAACCAGAATGTTGAACAAATGCGACAAACGTTGAATAATGCGACATTCAACGGGAAGCCAACTGTGAACGCAGTTACTCCTGAAAGTCCAAATGTCGCACCGGCTGTAGATTTTGTTGTGTCTAGTGATGCATCAAATGTTGTGACCTATGACCCTAATGTGGCTATGGGTACAATGAACTTTGATGTTTCTACACCAGAAGCTGCGGCTGCATCTTTGGCGCAAGTTGACACCATGCTTGGTGATATCGGTTCAAAAAGAGGCGAAATTGGGGCTGTCCAAACCTCGTTAGAGGGAGCGATTGCACAGCAGTCGTCTACGATAATGTCCTATGCCTCTTCGTTGAGCGGTATTCAAGATACGGATTATGTTTCGGCAATTGCTGACATGAAAAAATCACAATTTACCATGGAAGCCATGGGGAAAGTGATGAAAGCTGTGATGAACTCTCAGCGCTATGTTTTGGATTTGTTGAAATAGTTTTCTTTTTCCGTATCATTTAGCGTGGCACCTATTTATTTAAACAAACAGAGGCTAGCTTTCTGGGCTTTCCTCTGTTTGTTTTGTAGTTAATTAATATAGGAAATTAAGTCTAGCAGTCACAGCCTTTGTTTTTTGTAAGTTTTCTGTATTGTTTTTTCTGGCAATCGTTTAATATTTTTTCAAAACATTCTTTGTGTTGTTTTTTCTTATCTTTTATTTCTGATTTTAGGTCTTTGATTTTTTCTTTTTGGTCACGTTTTGCTCCCCAAGAACATTTTTTACATTTTAATTCTTCTAGTTTTGCTTTTTCTGTTTTACAACAAATTTTTAGTGGTGCTATATCGTCAAAGAAACGTTCATCAATTGTTTTTGCTTGAACTCTTTGTTCTTGGCTTAGGCCTAGTTTAGAATAGATATCACATCTTTTTGCAAAAAATTTGGTTTTCCATTCTTGTAGTTCTGAACAAGAATTAAATACTGGTGCTGGATAACCATCTGTTTCACAGGGATTACAAGGCTTTTCTTGCTGACAAGGTGCTTTTGCAGGGCAACCTATTGGAACAATTGGGGCTGTTGTAGATGCCCATGTACTTAATGTAGAAAGTAGCATGGCTGTAGAAAATGCAATTGCGAGTTTTTTCATATCGATACTCCTTTTTGTCTAATTATCTTGGCTTTGATAATTATAGGTTTTTTAATCATTTTGGAAATTAGTCTATGCTTTATCCATGTGGATAATTTCTTATGGAAAAGTCTAATTAAAACGTTAGAAAATTAAAT